>DASRMZ010000350.1:0-4629 GCA_035647675.1 Thermoclostridium sp.
CGTGTCAACCCCCCCGTGTCAACACCCGTCTCAACAATCTCCCCGTGTCAACAATCACCCAATCGCGAAAGTCTTCATTAGGAATAGCACTTTACTTTTGATAAAATCTGGGGTATTCTTATTATGGTTATTTTTATGGAAAGATTCGGATAGACTAAACAGTGCAACTTATGATATTAATTGCCGTGTGTAGCCTGCTTTATGTAGAATATACGCCTAAAAGTACCCTATTTGCCGGAATGCAAGCTGCATACTTTAGAATGAAATTTTAATGTATAAGAGCATTTATGAAGGCAAATCATATCTATGGCTTATTAAATGACCGCACGCATTGCTTATTTTGGGATGCAAAACGCAGTTGGTGTAACATAAACATTAAAAGTTGCATTTTTGTGATGCATAAAGTTTTTAACACATCATACAAAGCGCTTTCGTATCTGCATAGTGGCTTTAGCGATAGCGAGCATTGAATTTATAATGGAAGGAGTTTAAAAAAAAATGACACAGTATTTAGAGATTGAAAGTGTTTTTGGTAGAGAGATTCTTGACTCACGTGGAAACCCCACAGTTGAAGTCGAAGTAATTGTTGAAGGTGGTTTTATCGGTCGCGCATCAGTACCCTCAGGAGCATCAACGGGAGCATTTGAGGCAGTAGAATTACGCGATGGTGACAAGGGAAGATATTTAGGTAAGGGTGTTCAAAAAGCAGTTGATAACGTCAACGATATAATTGCCCCTGAGATTGAAGGAATGAATGTTTTTGAACAGAGCCTTATTGACAAGACGATGATTGAACTTGACGGGACAGCAAACAAAGCGAAATTAGGCGCAAATGCTATTCTTGGTGTTTCTTTGGCTACGGCTAAAGCTGCAGCAGAGGCTCTGGGGCTGTCCTTGTACCAGTATATTGGTGGAACAAATTCAAAAGTCCTTCCAGTTCCAATGATGAACATCATAAACGGAGGGGAACACGCTGACAATAGTGTAACAATACAAGAATTTATGATTATGCCTGTTGGTGCAAATAGTTTTAAGCAAGCACTTCAGTGGTGTACAGAAGTATTTCATACACTAAAAGGTGTTTTGAAAGAAAAGGACTATAGCACATCTGTAGGGGATGAAGGCGGATTTGCTCCGAACTTAAAATCCGACGAAGAAGCTCTTCAGGTAATTGTAGAAGCTATTGAAAAAGCTGGATTTAAACCGGGTAAGGACTTCTGTCTTGCAATAGATGCGGCTGCAACAGAAATGTATGAGGCAGCTAAAGCAAAGGGTCAAGAAGGAAGTTATTATTTCTGGAAAACAGATATAATGAAAACAAGAGAAGAGTTGATCTCATTCTGGGAAGAGCTTGCTGAAAAATATCCTATCATATCCCTTGAAGATGCTGTTTCAGAGGAAGATTGGGAAGCGTGGAAGTTGCTTACAGATAGACTGGGTGATAAAATTCAGCTAGTTGGGGATGACTTGTTTGTTACCAATACTGAAAGATTAGAAAGAGGAATAGAAATGGGTGTTGCAAATTCTATCCTTATTAAAGTTAATCAAATTGGTACATTGACAGAAACTCTTGAAGCTATTGAAATGGCAAACAGAGCAGGATACACAGCCGTTACATCCCATAGATCCGGTGAGACTGAAGATGCAATAATAGCTGACATAGCTGTTGCCACAAATTCAGGACAAATAAAAACCGGTGCACCTTCAAGATCTGACCGTGTTGCAAAATACAACCAGTTGTTAAGAATTGAAGAGGAATTAGGCGAGGTATCAGTATATCCTGGAATGAAAGCATTTTTTAATCTATAAGATTAGACATCGCTTGAAAAAAATATCCAGTGTTAAAAAACACTAGGTAGGATATTACAAACTTATTTTATATAGAAACTCCTTTTCGACAATGTAAATTTTTGAAAAGGAGTTTTTGATTACAATAATATGCAGTAGGCTTAGTAAAATTTCTTCTTATCCTTAAGCTCCTGTGCTATTCTTAGTGCTTCACCAAAACGTTGGAAGTGTACAACTTCACGCTCTCTAAGCCATCTGAGCGGATCTATAACATCCGGGTCATCTGCTAAACTTATTAAATATTCATATGTTGATCTGGCTTTTTGTTCAGCGGCCATATTTTCTACGAGGTCAGTAATTACATCACCCTTTGATTGGATATAAGCAGCGGTAAAAGGAACCCCTGCAGCGTTGGATGGATATACAGCTAAGCCATGGTCAGTATAGTGAGCTCCATAACCTCCTCTTTCGACTTGTTCTACAGATGCACCCTTTGTAAGTTGATGAACCATTGTGCCTACCATCTCTAAGTGTGCTAATTCTTCTGTCCCTATATCGTTTAAAATAGCTTGTAGTTCTTTTGTGGGCATGTGAAATTTCTGAGTTAAGTAACGAAGCGATGCAGCTAATTCACCATCTGGTCCGCCATATTGGCTTGTAACGAACTTTGCCATTCTTGGGTCGATCTTTTTAATTCTCACGGGATATTCAAGCTTCTTTTCATAAGACCACATATTTATACCTCCTTTACCCAGGGCCACGGTGAGTTAATCCACTGCCAACAATCTTGATTTGGCATATGTCTTAGACTGAGTGGACCATATTTTTCTTCATATAATTTTCTCACCTTTTCTGATTCCTCATAGCATGTTCTATAATCCTTCAATGCGTTTGCATCAGCAGGGTGAGTGTCTAAAAACAAACCTAAATCGATCATACAAAAATCATATGCCATAACTTGTTCTAATAGTTTTTCACGTTCGTTCATGCTTATCTCTCCCTTCAAGCTATTTTCCCGGATTTGACCTGTATGATTCCGGAGAAACGTTTCCCATGATGTTTATGTCATTAATCAAAGTCTCGAAATTCTTTTCAAATCTGTTTGCGACGTTTGGACTGTAGTTTTCCGGCAAGGTCATATTATTTGGCATAACCCTTATTGATGGATTTTGGTTGTTTGCAAGAGAGGCTTTGGAATATGGTCTATGAAGCTCATGGAAAATAGTACCTTTTCGCAGCCCTTCCATAGCAGGAAGAATTCCCATATATACTTGATATGGTGTATATGTCTCAGCTAATACTGGTTCTCTAGGCATTACAGGAATACTGATACTTGGGCCAGAGCAGCAATTACCGGCGAAAATCAATGTATCTTGTTCCTTCATGAAAACACCTTCCTTATAATATTTTTTTTATAGTACATCCTATGCGTTAACATAAAAAAAGTTACGTATGTGGTTCTAAAAAAATACGGTTACTGTTCACAGGGTATCACCAAAAAGTAATCCGCGGGGCCTGTCACGGGTGTTTCACTCTCAGGCAACAAAGCACGCACCTTTTTTACCCGCTCTTAGCTCGGTATAGATTAATCATTAGTGGTCTCCATATCCTGGGTCGCTCAGGTGCACGCTTCTATCTTTCCATAGGCAGAAATGCTTCGAAGGATGTTGCCTTTCGTCATCGAAATCACCCGTGCCACCCGCTAAATATTCAGCTGGGGTGTGAACAGTAACAAAATACGTTTTGAGGCAGGGGGGTCTTAGGAGCCCTTGATTGTATTTTATAAAAGACTTTGATACTATTGTTTTATAACGAGAGTATCGTTTTAACTTAGCTTTTAAGCGGCAAACATGGTCAAACTCTTTACTTCGAGTTTCAATGATTTGGAACAAACCCGTTCGAAATCTTCGATTTCGGTAACGGACCATGTCTGGAAAGGTGGAGAATATGGAAAAGGTGAGAACACATGGTATTAACAAAGCAAGCTTACAATCAAAGTTAATACGCTTGTTTTTTGTTACATCAATCATTCCGATTCTCATTTTAAGTTTATTCTTTTACTACAATATTTCAGATACTTTAAGGAAAAATACTGAAGAATTGACTATCAATAATTTAGAGCAGATAGGTAATAGTTTAAAAATAAGGCTTGAATCATATGAGGATTTACTCTATCAAATGTATACCGATGATAATATTGTGTCTTGGATAGACAAAATAAATAATGATGAAGATTTAGCTGTGACAATAAACCAACTAAGAAGGTTTATGAGAGGATTATTAAATACGAAGGAGTATATTCGTTCTATTACAATTATAACGAGTAAAGGAGTAATTATAACTTATAATCAATTGACTTCTGTTACAAACAGAAATCCATGGATTGAAAACTTTAGTATTACTAAGAATCAAATATACGAAAAAGTATCAAAAGATAATAAAACACATATATTCCCGACTGAATATGGTGCAAATTTTGCAAATGAAGATTACTATTTATTACATATCGCTCATCGCATTATAGATTATAAAGATTTACAAAAGAAAAATGGTGTAGTAATTATAAGCATTGATGAAGATTTATTAAGAGAGGTTTGCCTTATTCAAAATGATTCGGAAGAGAATGCTGATAACTATAATTTTATTGTAGATGAAACGGGTAGAATTATTTCTTACATAAATAAGGAGTCATTGACCAAAAAAGTTGTTAATCCCGATGCGCCAATAGAGGAACGAAGGGGAGCATATTTAGATTTTCTAACCAATGAAAGCTTAATTGAAAGAGAATATATTGCTACTTATATTTATGAAGAAGAAGAATTATCCTGGGATATAGTAAAT
>DASRMZ010000351.1:0-3271 GCA_035647675.1 Thermoclostridium sp.
GGATGGACGAGGACGATGCTTTGACAATGTTTTTATAGAGCGGTTTTGGAGATCATTAAAGTATGAAGAAGTTTATATCAACGAATACCAAAGTGTTAGCGACGCATACTTTGGAATACAGCGGTATATCCGATTCTATAACGATGACAGATTGCATCAATCATTGGGCTATAGGTCGCCCTCTGAGCTGCATCATAAATCTGTACTTGACGAAAATGGACATCAAGGATTCAATGAAATTGCAAGAAAAACTTGAGGGAAGGAAGGTGCAATATTTGCCCTTTCTTCTTTCAAGAAATGTAAGAAAAACCACCTTAAAGAATGCAGTATTCTGTCCAAACGAAGTAATCCACTTCAATCAACATCATATTGCTTGAAAAAGAAGCAGTCGTACAGGTAGGATACATTTATACAGAGATTTGCCAAGCGCAGCCCCCTAGTAGCAGCCTCATCAGCCTGAATATATCCATTTCCTGTAAAATAATCCATTATATCTTGAACTGAATAGATTCCGTTGATTAAGTTTATTGCGTTAGTGAATTCCATGTCACTATTTTCAAAAATGATTGAGTTAAGTTTATTTGCAACGTTATTGATTGTTATGTAACCTTCAGGTGGGCTTAATAAAAGATATGTGTCGTAATCTACATCAACATAAATGTAACTACCACTAGTGCTTTTACATAGGATAGTATCGTAATTGGTACTTGCTGGGTTAAGTGAGTCTCTAATATCATCCAACGTTCTAGCATCTACGGTCACAGTCTTATTAATAACAACTTCCGCATTACAGATACTCGTTATCAGAATGAGTAAAACTAAGTAGAACAAATATTTCTTATTCATTTTTCTTTCTCCTATTTGATTTTAATTACTTTAGTATGTTTATATATCCCTTTACTATCTCTAATAAAGTAAATACCAGCGGAGCAGGATCTGCCTTTGTTATCATATCCATCCCAAACATACTCGCCGGAGCGCGAACTTGCTAAGTCTCTGACTAATTGTCCTTTGATGTTATACACCTCCAAGCTTATGGAAGCCTCCGTCGGAGATGCGCAGTCTATTTTCAGCATAACATGTTCTTTCATAGGATTTGGATAAGCATTTATCTTTTGAAGCGGTGGCGCGGCGATATCATCCTCCACCGGCACTTGTCCATTGGGCAAAACCTTGGCAACAGCCAAATTATAACCACGATAGCCTGCAGCATAGATACAGCCGGTTTGAGAACTGCTAAGTAAACGATGAATGTGTTGATCAGCCATTATATACAACAATATATTTGGATCGTTCCAAGACCAAGCAAGTTCATAAGCATCAGTATAATTATAACGGCTTAACCAAGTTCCAGACATAGAGTTTACAAAGGATACAATATAGACATCATTATCAATTGATATCATTGAGTTTCCATATTGAAAAGCGGGTTCAAGCACTGCTTGATAGGTTATATCGTCTTCTGCTACCCAAGCGATATGAGCAATGTGATCTTGCGCGTATGAAGCTCCTTCAGTATATGTAGCTATAGTATATTCCGACCCTGAACTACGATGAAGAAAAGGAGGAGTAGCACAATTTTCTAACTGTATTCTCTCAATAAGTGCACCATCCATAGTCAGGCGCAACAGTTCATATTGATCGGTATTGATTTTACAAGAGACCAGAACAGTGCCTTCAGCTTCTATTTCCGCATCATAGATTTTGACATTTTGAGTCATGGTGGGATCCGGAGGAATAAAGGAAGAAACTAAGACTTGAGCATCGGGACTTATGCGAAAATATGCCAAGGGCTTTTGGTATGGAGCCCAGTTTTGCTGGACCCTGCCGATTGCAATGAAGTCTCCTGAAGATGTTCTTAGTCCTTCACTAAGATCATAAATTTCCAGATCACCCAAGTCCAAGGGCATGCTGTCAATGTCCCCATTACTATCTACAGAAACCAGATATCTCGGACCATCACTCGATAATGTACCTGCAATGAAACTAACAGCGTCGTTTTCATCAATACCAAGCCCGGTAATCCAATCAATATCCGGGATGATGTAATTAGGTATATCCGCGAATGGGAAATACTGCATCCATAACAAATTTCCACTGGAGTCCAGTTTAACAATTGAACAAATAGTAATGCCAAAAGTTTCTAAATCATCAGTAAAACTTGCCAAAGAAAGCACTATCACAGCGTCATCGGAACAGGTATAGATAGATTGAGGAACGAGATCATAGACGTTCAGGAAAGTTCCTGAAAAGGATTCTAAGGGTGGATGTGGCACATTCACCACAAAGCCTTCTTCGGCGCTCAAAGGAACACAGAATAGTAACCAGAGTATTGCAGTGCAAATCAGAGCGAGTAGCCGGCCATCAGAGCTGAACTTCTCTTGTGCAAGCTGCGATTTTTGAAATAAAGTATTGTGTTTCATAATAATCTCCTTATTATGTTTTTTGTTGTTTTATCATAAATCGACTCGTCAATTTCGTTTTATGATGGTTTTAGTTTTTTTACTGAGAGCTAATCTCAGCTCTTTGATTTTGAAGAACTAAGTAAATCATGTCTTGCATCTCTTATGCATAGTAGCTTGTGCTTAGATAAGCCACTGGTGATAGCTTCGATGTGTTAATTCTCTGTTATGTCTCAAAAGTTGGTGTAAATTCCAACCCTTTGTTTTTGGTTCTATGAGGGCATCGTGCTGACTCCTCGTTATTCTGTCAAGGGAAGTTTAATTTGTACCAGTTTCGGAAGTTTAAAATGTACCACTTCATTCAACTTTGCTGAGAATCTGACAGCTTTTTGGAGCGTAGCGGAAAAGAGCTGTCAGGGAACTTTTCGCTCGCTTGCCTAAGGGTATCTAATTTATCTTTTAGCCGATAGCTATCGCCATTCAATACAATCACTTCGGCATGGTGCATTAAACGGTCTAATATAGCCATAGCGGCGGATTCATCGCCAAAATATCTACCCCATTGGTTAGGCATCTTGTTAGAAGTAAGGACAATTGAGCGATATTCATAGCACGAGTTTATAAACTGAAAGAAAAGATGAGTATAACGATGATCGATTGGAAGATAACCTAATTCATCTAAGATAATGAGATCATGTTTCAGCAGTTTTTTGAGCCAGTCTTTCCATGTGCCCTCTGCTTCTTTTAGAATCATTTCATCTACTAACTCATCCATGCTAAAATACCGAACCTTATAGCCTTTCAGTAATGCTTTGCGTGCCAATCCTATTGCCAGATGAGTCTTGCCTACCCCAGAAGGACCTAATAAT
>DASRMZ010000352.1:0-11631 GCA_035647675.1 Thermoclostridium sp.
GAAATTCCGATGCATGGGATCGTGAAGGCTGGGTTGTTTTCCTTGGTATGATATGCGACCACGCAGACTTTTTAGTAGAACATTACAGCAACCACAGAAGCTCAAGTAACTGGCTAACAATGGAAGCAAGTGCGTTGATGCAACTAGGTATTTTGTTTCCTGAAATGGAAAACTCATCAACATGGTTTGAAACTGGGTATCGCCGTGTAATGCATGAGCTTAAGTATTCCTTTGACAACGATGGAGTGCACATGGAACGCACCCCCATTTACCATCTGGTTGCAAGCATAGCATTTCTACAAGCTTGGGAAGTGTGCGTAAAAAACAATATTCCAGTACCACCGTATGGTTTCCCGACTTTGGAAAAGTCAGCAGAGTTTATTATGAAACTTGTAAAGCCTGATTTTTCAACGCCCATGATTGGTGATGCAGACAGAAATGATCTTAAGGCACGCAAAAGTGATACATCACCATATGAGGGAATGAATTTATCCTTCTTCCCCGATGATTTAAATGAATTGAGGGCATACTTTAGAAAAATGTATGACCTTACCAACAGAGAAGACTTTTTATACTTTGCAACAGAAGGAAAAGAAGGGACATCTCCCGAACAGCTCAACTACGCAATGAAAGAACAAGGAATTTATGTTATGCGAACAGGCTGGGAAGAGGACGACAGCTATTTCCATGTACACGGAATCCAGCTGGAAAGAGGCGAAAGAAGCACTCATTCTCACAACGATCAGCTGCATTTTGAGCTTCAAATTAAAGGTGAAGATATCCTTATTGACAGTGGAAGATATATATACAACAGTTCATGCTGGAAAGATTGGCGTCACTATTTTCTATCAGCTGCTGCTCATAACACAGTGTATATTGATGATCACGAAATGGGCACCGTCATGGATTCATTTCGTATTCGTGGAGCCAGAACATATTGTCATAACTTTAAACAAACCGAAGATTACAGCATTATCGACCTATCGCACAATGGCTATGTATTTACTGATGATCCTATATTCCACAGACGCCGTGTTATTAGACTCGATGGTGACATTTATATAATTGATGACCAACTAACAGGGTTGGGTAAACAAGAACATGATATTAGGTTATATTTCAACTTTGCTCCTGGGGAATTGGTAAATACGAGTGAAAATAATTACCAATATACAACCTCATCAGGCAAGGAATATAATTATTTTAGTTTGCTAAATGATGAAGTTACATCGGTATTTTTAGAGGGTAGTGAAGAGCCAAAGGGCGGATGGGTTTCCTATGGATATGCAGAGCGAAGCCCTATACCCCAGATGTATCTTAGCTCAAAAGGTCCGATACCAGTACGCTTTGTGTCTGTAATTGCGCCTAAGGGTATTGAGATTAAAGGATTCGGAGATACAAATAAAGCAGAAGTAGACATAAAGGGATATGGCAAGGTTATTCTTTTAGATGAAGACTTCAAAATAGAAAAATAAATGATGTACAAGAAATAAATAAGGAGATGATAATAAATGAGATTTGGTATATGCACATCCATTGATAACATTGAAAGCTTAGAGAAATGGGGATATGACTATCTTGAGGCAAATATATCAAAAATTGCACAAATGGAAGATATGGAGTTTCAAGAAACAGTTAAAAAGGCAGAAAGCTCAAGCATAAAGGTTGAATGCTTTAATATCCTTTTCCCAAAGACAATGGATCTTTTAGATCCTTCTTCACAATGGACACCAGTAAGTGATTATCTACACAAGGCATTTGAAAGAATGAAAAAGCTTTCGGGTGAAATTGTTGTATTTGGTAGCGGAAAATGCCGTGCAATTCCATCATGCATGACATTTGCAGAGGGGCACCACAAGCTGGTGGATGTTATTAAAAAAACTGGCGAAATCGCTCAACAATATGGCATAACAGTTGTAATAGAGCCGCTTAACACTGGGGAGACAAACTCAATAAACTGTGTTGCTGAAGGTGCGATGATGGTGGCTGATGTTAATCTACCAAACGTTGGTCTTTTGGCAGATGGCTTTCACATGTTTAAGGAAAATGACAATGTGAAGAACATAACTAGAGTGGGCAAATTGCGACATACTCACGTAGCTACAGTTGATGGCAGAAAGTACCCTGTTAAATCGGATGATCTCTTAGAAGCCTTCTTTAAAGAGTTAAAGGCTATTAATTACAATGAAAGAATGAGCATAGAAGGAAAAGCTGAAGACTTTGAAAAGGATGCAATACAGGCTCTTAAGGTATTAAAGGAACTGGATTCGAAATAAGCATTTGGAGGTGTGATTATGAATAAAGTGAGAATTGGTATAATTGGTTTTGGTACAATGGGATCAAAGCATGGTAAATACTTAACTGAAGATGGCGTGAGTAATGCCGTTTTGACAGCAGTTGCTGATATTGATCCAGCAAGACTTGAATTAGCAAAAAGCATGAGTGAGAGCATTAATACTTTTGATAAAGCAGAGGATTTAATTGAATCGGGTGAGTGCGATGCCATAATCATTGCTGCTCCACACTATTTTCATCCAGTGTATGCAATAAAAGGCTTCCAGGCTGGTCTACATGTTTTAGTGGAAAAACCGGCAGGAGTATATACCAAGCAGGCTGAAGAAATGAATGCCGAGGCTAGTAAAAGTGGCAAGGTATTTGGCATTATGTATAACCAAAGAACAAATCCTTTATATCAGAAAGTTAGAGAAATGATCAAGTCCGATCAATTAGGGGAAATTATACGTACAAACTGGATTATTACAAGCTGGTACAGATCACAAAGCTACTATGATCAAGGTGGCTGGCGTGCTACTTGGGCTGGTGAAGGCGGCGGTGTATTGTTAAATCAAAACCCTCACAACTTGGATCTGTGGCAATGGATCTGTGGTATGCCTAAGAGAGTTAAATCTGAGATTTACTATGGCAAGCATAGGGATATAGAAGTAGAAGATGATGTATATGCACTTGTCGAATATGAAAATGGTGCAACAGGCTCCTATATTACTACAATAGCTGATACCCCAGGCACAAATAGGTTGGAGATTACAGGTCAAAAGGGAAAAGTTGTTATAGAAAATGGCAAAATTGAGTTTTGGGAGCTATCCGAATCAGAACCGGAGTTTAATAAACGGTATAAGGATGGAATCGGACAACCTAAAAACACTAAAATTGAAATACCTGTCGAAGGTAAAACCACTGGTCACGTGGGCATTACACAAAATTTCTGTGATGCTATATTAACAGGTGAGCCATTACTTGCTCCAGGCGTTGAAGGAATAAATGGGTTGCAGATCTCCAATGCAATGCATCTTTCATCATGGACAGGTGGGGGTTGGGTTGATATTCCGGTTGATGGTGATTTATTTTATAAGCTGTTAAAGGAGAAATCCGGAGGGAAGATATAGGGGTATAATACAATTACTTTTAAAAAGAGTTGTATTTGCGGTATAGAAATTAATTGAAAGCTAAAGTGGAGGGATAATATGTTTAAAAAGATAGCTAGTAAAAGTGTCATTTATAAATGGCTTTTATCATACATGCTTATACTTATTATCCCTCTACTAACTTTTATGGGGAGCACTACGCAGTTTCTAAATGTTTATAAAAATGAAATTACGCACTCAAATTCATTAATTCTTGAGCAAGCAAGAATGCAGATGGATCAAGTATTATACGAAGCAAATTCATTCGTTGCCGAAATTTCCATAGAGCCCATGATAAGAAAGCTGCTTACTGTGGAAAGCAGAAGCGATGTGTCGTCATACGATTTATCTGAAACCACATCAATATTGAACCGTATAATGCTTACTAAAAATGAAGAATTTGAGTTTTTAGTTTATTTTTTACGTCCAGATATAGCTATAAGTAACCTTTCATATAATAATAGTGATGAATATTTCAATATATACCTCTCGGAAATGGGCTTGGATAAAGATGTATGGAATGAGTTTGTTCATCAAAAATATTCCTCTGCCCATTATTTTGCATATGATTATATTCAACCAACTGGAAAAACTAGCAATAGAATTGTAATGATACATCCCATAACAATCGAAAAACATCCTGGTATGTATGCTAATATCGTGGTTTTTATAGATGAGGACAATCTGGTCGAATATAGAAAAGAATACGTTGACCGCGATACATTTTTAATTATGGATAGTAGAAACCAAATATTATATAAATCAGAGGGTCTTGTGGCTGAACGGGGAGTGCTTGACTATTCAATGCTAACCTCTGAGAACAACAATATAAATACAGTTGTTGGAGAAGAGAGAGTTATTGTTTCGCATATTGACTCTAAAGCCTCTAATTGGAAATATATAATTATTACTTCAGAAAAGGCTTATATGGGGCAGCTTAATTTTCTTAGGAATAGTATGATTCTAAGTGTAATACTATGCTGCGTTATTGGTGGTTTGATAATATTTTATTTACTAAGACATAATTATTTACCTCTTAAAAGTGTGGTTAAATCAATTGAAGATTCTTCAATCCCCACATCAATGAAAATGAACGAATTTCAATATATTAATCAAACAATAAATCAATTTAAAAGTGAGAAAAAAACAAATAGTGAAATAATGAAAAAGCAAACGAGCACGTTAAGAGCCCAGATGGTGCTCAATCTCGTTGAGAATAAAGATGTTACGAGTGATATTGATCTTATTACTTTAGAGAAATATGATATAAGTTTTCAATCAGAAAAGTTTTTAGTTTTGACATTCTTGGTATTTGAAGGTGAAGGTCCCTTCCCTAACGATGATGAAGTTATAGATGATAATGAAAAGAATAATATGATTCGTCTAATATTTCAAAATATAACACAGGAGCTTTTTGACGAAAGAAAAATGAAAACGTTTTTCTTCCATACAGGTAGATTGATGGGCTTTATTATCAATCCGCCTGCAGAAAATGAAAATGTTTTTAAAGATATATATGAAACTCATGAGCAGATAACAAATTCCATTAATAAATACTTTTTAATCAGGTTTGTTTCGGCTTGTAGCGATATACACAGCTCATGGAAGAATATCCCTGCAGCATATTCTGAAGCTTTACAGTTAATTGAATACAATTGCATGTTTAATGAAAACAAGATCGTATTTTACCATGATTTTGTTAAGGTACCGAAGGAAGAGAACTTTATTTATCCAGAAGAGACAGAAAACCATATTGTTAACAACTTAAAAATAGGGGATGCTAAATCAGTTTGTGACACAATAAAAAAGGTTATAAAGCGCAATATAGAAAACAATTCCACACCCATTACAATTCGCTATTTATTGGTGAATATTGCTGGAACGGTTATTAAAGTGATCAATCAGATAGAAAAGCAAAAATATCCTCTTCCCCAGTTTTCATTCGAGGTTTTGTTACAAGAAAACAATATAACAGAGATGTACAGCGTAATTGAGGAAAATGTTCATGAAGTGTGCAAGGTTATACAAAGACATAATAGCGAGAAAAGCAAGCCCTCAGGTAGAGAGCTGTACAATCAGGTAATTATTATTGTTAAAGAGTGTTATTTTGACAAGAATTTGAATGTAAGCATGGTTGCAGATGAATTGGATGTGCATTTAGTACACCTTTCCAGGACATTTATGGAATTTCATGGGGATAGTCTTTCAAACTATATTAACAATATACGTTTGACTGAAGCGAAAAAGCTTATACTCACAGGAGAGCGCTTAGAGACGGTCTCAGAGAAAGTTGGATTTGGAAGTTTACGTACATTTATGCGCGTATTTAAAAAAGCCGAGGGGATTACTCCCGGACAATATAAAAAATCAATGGAAGAAACCCACTAATGGTTTATGAAACAAACCACCCGAAACATACCCGCAACAAAGAAGCATGCCAGTCGGGCTGCAAAATATGTAACGTTGCAAAAGGCATTGAGCTAATGAAAAAGAAAAAATATGTGTTATAATTGCTTTTGTACGTTAATTAAGATGATTAAATTATCAAATTGGATGGAGATATAAGAAAATGAAACAATTTAATGTTGCTATAGTAGGATGCGGTGCAATATCGAAAAATCATGGTCAGGCTATTTTGGATAGCCCTGATGCGAAACTATTATATTGTGTAGATGTTGATATGGAAAAAGCTGTTGAGTTTTCTAAACGGTTCGGAGGTATTCCAAAAACCAATTATAATGAAGTAATTTCTGACCCAAGAGTCGATATAGTGCATATTTGCACACCACATAATACACATTCACAGCTTAGCATAGAAGCAATGGAAAAAGGCAAGCATGTTTTTTGTGAAAAGCCAATGGCCATTTTACCTGAAGATGGAGAAAAAATGATCGAGGCTGCAAAAAGAAATGAGCGATACCTTGGTGTTTGCTTCCAAAACCGTATGAATCAGACCACCATTATGGCAAAGGAAGCCATTGATAGTGGTGAATATGGACAGATTGTGTCTGTCATGGCAAGGGTTGCTTGGGACAGGCATGGGAAGTACTATTCTGACTCTCCTTGGCGTGGAAGATATGCTACAGAAGGCGGCGGTGTAATAATCAATCAAGCCATACATACCATTGACTTACTTGATTATTTATGTGGTGGTGTTAAAAAAGTTACTGCAATTGCTACAAAGCTACGTACTACTGATGATTATGAGGTGGACGATAGCTGTATGGCAAATTTAGAACTTAACAATGGAAGTACGGCTGTAGCACATTTTACAAACTGCTATACAACGGGAAGACTGTGTCAATTAGATATTAGCTGTGAAAAAGCCAAAATTGTTGTAGAGCAGCAAAGAATACAAATCATTGAAAATGAAAAAATAAATGATATAAAATGTGATGTTATAAAGGGTGAAAAATCTGAATGGGGTGTGTCGCATGGCAGACTCATACAAGACTTTTATGACTGCATACGCAATCAAAAACCATTTTTTATAGATGGACAATCAGCCATTAATGCAATATTAATAGTTGATGCAATAAAAAGATCAAATGGTATGCCAATTGATATCAGGATCTAAAAAAAAAATATACTAAGAACATGATGTTCTAATATTAATATGGAGGGATTTATTATGGGCCACCCAGTTTCAGTGGTACTTGTTGGTATTGGTGGTTATGGAAGGACATATTTTGAAGGAATTATTAATAACGAGAATGAAGGGAAAGTCAATATTGTAGGTATTGTCGATCCGTACTTTGACAAATCCACAGCTGTTGATGAAGTGAAAAAAAGACAGATTCCTGTGTATGATACCCTTCAGGATTTTTATGATCAGCATAAGGCGGAATACGCAGTTATAGCCACCCCAATCCAATTTCACTGTGAACAGGCATGTTATGCCATGGAAATGGGAAGTCATGTATTGTGTGAAAAACCAATGAGTGCTACCGTTCAAGAGGCAGAGAAAATGATTGAAACGAAAAACAAAACAGGCAAAGCGTTGGCCATTGGGTATCAATGGTCTTTCAGTGATGAAATTCAAAAATTAAAACAGGACATAATGGATGGGATGTATGGAAAACCAGTAAGAATGAAAACAATGGCGTTGTGGCCAAGAAGCATAAAATATTTTAACAGAAGCTGGGCAGGCAAACAAAAGGATTCTTCAGGAAGATGGGTTCTTGACAGTATTGCTAATAATGCGACTGCCCACTATCTTCACAATATGTTCTTTGTAACGGGAAAAAGCAAAGAAACCAGCTCCATTCCGGCGACTGTTGAGGCTGAATTATACAGAGCAAACGATATTGAAAACTTTGATACTGTAGCATCACGCATCATTACTAAAGACGGAATTGAAATGATGTTTATTGCAAGCCACTCTCATGGCGTGGACGCAGGTAATTTGCTTCAATTTAGCTATGAATTCTCAGAAGGCGAGATTTACTACAAGGACTTTCATAAATCAATAACATTTGAAGGACGTTTGAAGGATGGAACTGTTATAAATTATGAGAGACCACAGATTGACAGTTACAAGAAGCTCTGTCGCCTAATAGAACAAGTGCAAAAATGTGAATCAATCCTGTGCAATTCGCTAACATCCCTTCCGCATACCGTGTCCATCAAAGGTATGCAGGATTCCATGCCTCAAATAGAAGACTTTCCTGAAGAATTAATTAAGAAGGGAAAGCTTCAGTCGGGTGAAGAGGCCATTTATGTAGAAGGATTAGAGGATGTACTTCTTGAATGCTACGAGCGCTGGGCATTGCCAAATGAAATGTGTGTGTCATGGGCCAGGTCAGGTAAAAAGATAGATGTTTCAAATTACACAGACTGCCTGAAATGTGAAGAGGATTAAATATCGTACATGAACTTATGAAAATCACAACAAGGTGTTGTGAAACAAACTATAGAAACAACAAAAAATGGGGGGCTAAGTTATGATATATTCAGGTCTTGTATCGGTGACTTTTCGACAATTAACTGTAGAGGAAGTTATTGTTCTTGCAAAAAAGGCAGGGCTTGATGGTATAGAATGGGGTGGAGACAAGCACGTTCCACACGGAGATACACAAAGTGCAGAAAGAGTTTTAAAATTAACCGAACGTGCTAGCTTGAAGGTAGCCGCATATGGATCATACTATAGGGTTGGGGAACAGAACGATTTTACCTTTGAACAAGTGCTAAGCTCTGCAAAAGCTTTAAAAGCTCCGACTATACGTGTATGGGCAGGCAAGCTTGCATCATCCGAGGCAGATGAAGAATACTGGAATAATGTTGTGAATGATACTAAGAGGATCACAGATGCCGCAAAGGAAGAGAACATAAAAATTGCATTTGAGTTTCATAAAAACACGCTTACAGATACAAATGAAGCATGCCTCAAACTATTAAAAGCGGTAGATAAAGAGAACATAGAAAGCTACTGGCAACCTTCTCAGGAGATGAATATTGAAGATAGAATATCAGGCATTGAGTCTATTTCACCGTGGCTTTCACACATTCATGTTTTTCACTGGGAAAACGGACAAAAGCTACCTCTTTCTAAAGGCTTTGGTGAATGGAAACAATATATGGACGTAATTAAGAAGACGGAGGGAGACCGTTATGCTTTGTTAGAGTTTGTCAGAGACAATAGCATAGAACAGTTTTTTGATGATGCTGATACTTTAAAACAGCTTATTTCTTGACAGAAAGTAAAAGTTTTTGCTGATAAAATGAGGACGTAGTTGCTTTTGTGTACCATTCTGATAATATTAAAAGGGAATTGGTCCAATTATAGATTGTATACCTTAATTCAAATGAATAGTTAAACTCTAAGGTTAAATGTTACAGTTCACAGCCATATCTCAAAATATTAATGGAGTGAAATGTAACGGTTAAATGGTTAATTTAGAGTTAAAATAATAAATGAATGAAATCAGATACTAATCATATTTTTCTTAGGGAAAGGGGAAGTTTTATGAGTTTTAAAATTGCTTTTATAGGTGCAGGGAGCCTTGTTTTTACAAGAACCCTTTTTACCGATATTATGTCGGTGCCTGAGTTTCGTGACATTTCTATTGCATTTACAGATATAAATGAGCAAAACTTAAAAGCTGTAACAGAGCTTTGCCAAAGAGATCTTGAGGATAACGGTATACAAACTAAAATCCAAGCTACACTTGATAGGCGTGAAGCATTTAAGGATGCTCGCTATATTATAAACTGTGTTCGAATAGGCGGCTTAGAGGCTTTTGAAGAAGATATTGATATCCCACTAAAGTATGGTGTCGACCAGTGTGTGGGGGATACACTTTGTGTTGGTGGAATTATGTATGGGCAAAGAGGGATTGCAGAGGTATTAGATTTTTGTAAGGATATTAGAGAGGTGTCAGAAAAAGATGCCATACTTTTAAATTATTCTAATCCCAACGCCATGATAACATGGGCTTGCAATAAATTCGGTGGTGTTAGAACCATTGGTTTATGCCACGGTGAGATACATGGAGAAGCCCAGTTAGCTAATGTTCTTGGAATTCCGAAAAATGAATTGGATATCATATGTGCCGGAATAAATCATCAAACCTGGTATATATCTGTGAAACATAATGGGGTAGAGCTTAAAGATAAGCTATTAGAAGGATTTATAAAGCATGAAGAATATTCACAGACTGAAAAGGTCAGAATTGATGTTCTTAAGCGTTTTGGACATTATTCCACAGAATCCAATGGACACCTTTCCGAGTATGTTGCTTGGTACCGCAAACGTCCTGACGAAATAAATGACTGGATAGATCTTTCCGTTTGGATTAATGGTGAAACCGGTGGTTACCTCAGGCATACTCGTGAGGAGCGAAACTGGTTTGAAACGGATTTTCCAAATATGCTCAAAGAACCTTCAAAAAAATATGATGGTTCTCAACGGGGAAGTGAACATGGTTCGTACATTATGGAAGCTCTTGAAACTGGACGAATTTACAGAGGGCATTTCAATGTGATGAACAATGGTTGCATTACAAACTTACCAGAGGAATGTGTTGTAGAGGTTCCATGCTATGTTGACGGCAACGGTATCTCTGTGCCCCAAGTTGGTGATTTACCTCTCGGGTGTGCAGCCGTTTGTTCTCAATCAATATGGGTGCAAAAGCTGGCTGTGGAAGCTGCAGTGGCAGGGGACGTAGAACTGTTGAAGCAATCCGCCTTGATGGATCCACTAACTGGTGCCGTTTGCAATCCTCCAGAGGTTTGGCAGATGATTGATGAAATGCTAGTAGCGCAGGAGGAGTGGCTCCCACAATATAAAGATGCTATTAGTAAAGCAAAGGAAAGATTGACTGCAGGAAATCTAATCCCTACAAAGAGTGATTATGCTGGTGCAGCAAGACTTAAGGATAAATCACTTGAAGAAATAGCGTCAGAACGCGACAAACGCGTTATTACAGCTAAATAGATACTGACAACTTTAAATGCGACAAACGCATTATTACAGCTAATTAAATATGGATAACTCCGAGCTGTCCGTGTAAATAAAATGAAAAAGGCGTTTTTATATTCCCATGGGGGGAAGTGAATATAAACGCCTCTTTCATAAATTTATCTAACAAAACCCATGCGCATGTTTCCATGTCTAAGTACGTATCCTTGCCCTTTGTTCACTCAAGGCTTTTGCGATGCAACCTAAACAAACATTTACTGTGCAATATGTGGTTTCAAGCTCTTACGCATACCACGTTGCTGTTCACACGCGCACATACCTTAGCTGTCATCCAAGGGTATCCGAGCCAATGGTTGTCATTCCGAGCTTGCCGAGGAATCTTACGCTAAAACAAAGATTCCTCACTACGTTCGGAATGACAACGAGGTGTCGTGTGAACTGTAACGTTTCAAACACCTATGCATACCATAAAATGCTCAGTTGGGTTCTTTTTCGCCGTTGACAGTGCTGGAATCGAGTGTATTACGGCATAGCGATGGGCAGCTATCGCAGCTACTGGTGCAGCTTATAGATTTACCGCTCTTTTTCTTTTTATACATATCAATTATTATTAACACAACAACAACCAGCAATATCGCACTAATAATGAGAGTGGCTAAATTTTCTGATATAAACTTTAGCATAACATCACATCCTTCTTTCAACCTGCCATTATAAATAAAAGCATTTATAAACATATCTCTAATTAAATATACTTCTCATACGTATTAAAATTCATATTAGTTAGAA
>DASRMZ010000353.1:0-18719 GCA_035647675.1 Thermoclostridium sp.
TAACGTCTTATTTAATACTTGATTAAAAATACGTATCGCATTCCAAAATCTCAAAGTGTTTAAATTGTACTTTGCTTTGCTTCACAGTATGTTGTTTGGCAAAAAAAGTACTTGAATTAACGGATTCGTCAATTAATGTATGGCCTTGTTGAACCTAATAAATCCCGCTAGACACATGAGCTAGTCATGTAAAGTATAGCATGGATTGTTTTCAACAATTCATACACACCTTGGTATGTTTTCACATACCATTGCACTGTTCAATTTTCAATGTCCAGTTTCGGCTCTTAGCCGATATCCTTCACCTTTTGCTTTTTATTAACTGTTGTACAAACAACTTCAAAGCGTCGGCTTCGGGATAATCAGTTTACCATGTAGCAGTTTTACTGTCAAGCAATTTATGTCTACCATTTTCTGTTTTCTGCTGCCATGTTTACTGCCACTCTTTATGGCTCTAAACCTTTGTTTAGGCACGTTGTTGAGGACAGCTTTTATATACTATCACCTTGTTGAAGTTTTGTCAAGAATTTGTGATAAAACTTTTTCTCCTAAATCGGACCAAACTCATACTATAAATCCCTCAAAAAAACGACTTTTAAACTCTAACATATGCAAAATACAATTGTCAATGAGCATTTTGTAATGTTATATATTTTGATTATGGCTGGTCACTGTTCACAAGTAACCAGAGAGATATAGCTGTGCAATATAAGGAAAACGTTTGCTGAACTATACAGCTCTTGCAAATGAAGCGTCGTTTCCGTTAGTGCATAGCTATATCTCAATATATTAATGGAATAAACAGTAAGTATCGCTGTACAATATATTGTGGCTATGCATGAGAGCTTGTCACCACATATTGTAGAGCTAATAATTATTATGGTTATATCGCAAAGGTCTTATTCCCTATTTATTAAAGATTGTGCTATAACACAAAAGAGCCGCACCCTCTTGTGTTATTCTTGTTCTACTTTGAGTATCTCATAAATTATACCCTTAATATTCTTATTCGTTGGACACTCAATAATCTCAGCTGTCCCTTCATATTTACCTCTTATGATTTTTTGCATGACGTTAGCGTATTTAAATACTTCCGTTCCCTTAACACTGGTTTTCACGTTTTTTGATATCACATCCACAAAATCTCCGACTCTTGCTAAGTTGTTAAGCGTAACATGCTGTTCAAAAAATGCTTTTAAAAATTCATTTTGGTTTTTCTGTCTGAAATAAACCGAATATGTCTTAAATTCACCCTCAGGCGTATAACCCTGCCTGAAACGAACAAACCCTTCTGCCTGTTCTCCATTTAATAGTTGGTGACCGGGATCCAGATGTATGTATAAATCCTGAACAGGATCTTCATAATTCATATATATAGGTACATCTATATATACTCCGTCGAAGAAGTTTATAATCTCTCTAAATCCACGCGTTTGGATAATGAGATAATCATCTATCGGAATTCCAAAAATTTCGTCCAAAAGCTCTGCCCAGAAATTCATAGAATACGCTGTACTACCCTTTTGACCAAACTTACCATCCTCAGCACCATAATTTAGGCTAATAGCAATCGCATGAGCTGCATTAAGCTTTTGTATGCTTGGGTCAGCTGCATTGTCAGGATCTGCCTCTTTAAACGCCTTCAATATCTTATCATTGTAGTCTATATAAGTATCTCTGGGAAAATTAATTAGCTTCATTGTTTTGTTCTTGTCATCTATATTTAAAACTATAATAGAATCATAAGCATGATACACCGCATCCTGACCAATAAGGAGTATGTTTCTACTTCCTGGTTCAACAAGAGTTTTATAATATTTCTGATTATTTGTTAAGCCTTCCGGTTCGGGTGGAGCTGTATCTTCATTATTATCTTTAGGAATGGGCGTTGGTGTGGGTGTAGGTGCAGTTGTTATTTTAGGATCCGCTTGTGATATATCATCGGGTTCATCTTCGATGGGTTTTACGAAAACCAATATCACTACTGAAAATAACACTATTGTAACAAATAGCATTATTAAAGCAATCTTTGTTCTCTTTTTTATCTGCATCCCATTCTTACCTTCCTTAATTATCTATTTTGTGATCACGTTTGCAAATGTTATGTCAAATTATAGCATATAATTTAATTTATCTGCAAATTACGAACACAAGGAATAACACAAAAGAATCACCCCTTATGTTATATTTTGTTTTTTATTAACTCAATTCTTTCAAGTACTTTGCTATACATTTCGCTGTATTTAGCTAGTTTTTCTCTTTCAACAGCCACAACGTCAGCTGGTGCTTTAGACACAAACTTCTCGTTGTTGAGTTTCCCATTTGCCCTAGCAATTTCCCCTTTAAGGTTTTTCTTTTCCTTTTGCAAACGCTCCAATTCTTTATCAAAATCAAGTAGTTCGTCTAAAGGAATGAATATTTCAACGCCTTCAATTACATTGGACACAGCATCTTGGGGTATGTGTGATTTATCCGCGTGGACTTCAAAACCAGATATTCCTGCCAGCCTAATAAATGTAGACTCCTCTTGTTCGAAAATAGTTCCCATTTTCAAGTCATCAATTACAAACACAGCTTTAGGTTTTCTGTTAACAGGTACTTTCATTTCGGATTTAATGTTACGTATGCTTCGTATCGCCTCCATAACAGTGCCCATTAGCGATTCCGATTTTGGATCATTTAATTCTTGGTCGTAAATAGGCCAATCCGAAACCATTATACTTTCGTCTTCAATAACTAAATGCTGATATATCTGTTCAGTAATAAATGGCATAAAAGGATGCAGTAGCTTCATTGATGTTTTTAATACTTCATTTAGGACATACAATGCTTCAATCCTTCCTTTTGCCTCCCTATCAAAAAGCCTTGGTTTTACCAGTTCGATATACCAATCACAAAACTCTTCCCAAATAAACTCATATATTTTTTGGAGTCCTATTCCAAATTCAAACTTTTCAATATTCTCAGTGACCTCACGAATAATTGTGTTTGCACGGCTTAAAATCCAACAATCAGATAATGTTAAATTGTCCTTGTTCACATTGTCAAATGTTTCGTCCGTATCAAAATTCATCATTACAAAACGAAAAGCATTCCATATTTTGTTGGCGAAGTTCCTGCTTGAATCAAGCTTTTCATCCGAAAAACGCATATCATTGCCAGGAGATGTTCCTATTATAAGTGCATACCTAAGTGCATCTGTTCCATATTTGTCAATAACCTCGAGGGGATCAACTCCGTTGTTAAGGGATTTACTCATTTTTCTCCCCTGGGAATCCCTTACCAAGCCATGAATTAATACATGTTTAAAAGGTATCTCACCCATATGCTCTATGCCAGAAAAAATCATGCGTGCAACCCAAAAGAATATAATATCATAGCCTGTAACCAAGACATTTGTTGGATAAAAATAGTCAAGATCCTCCGTCTTATCAGGCCAACCAAGGGTTGAAAAAGGCCAAAGAGCAGAGCTAAACCATGTATCTAATACATCTTCATCTTGTACCAATCTGTGACCTGCACATTTTTCACATGCTTCAGGTACGGTTCTTGACACTTGCAGATGACCACAATCACTGCAATACCACGCTGGTATACGGTGACCCCACCACAGTTGGCGTGATATACACCAATCTTGAACATTCTCCATCCAGTTGAAATATGTCTTTGAAAAACGCTCAGGCATAAACTGCGTCTCACCACTTTTTACTGCTTCAATGGCCGGTTTTGCCAAAGGCTTCATTTCAACAAACCATTGTTTTGATACTTTCGGCTCTATAATCGAGTGGCAGCGATAGCAGGTTCCAACATTATGTGTATGCGACTTGCTATCAACTAGAAAATCTAGCTGAAGATCTTGTATAACTTTTTTACGTGCTTCGTATCTATCCAATCCATCATAAATACCCGCATTCTTATTCATTGTTGCATCATCATTTAGAATATCAACAACAGGCAGATCATGTCTTTGACCAATTTCAAAGTCATTAGGATCGTGTGCGGGAGTAATTTTCACTATACCTGTTCCAAATTCTTTTTCAACATATTCATCAGCAATCACTGGAATCTCACGATTCATTAGTGGAAGAATTACTGTCTTCCCAATGAATTGCTTGTATCTTTCATCTTCTGGGTTTACCGCAAGAGCAGTATCACCAAGCATTGTCTCAGGTCGAGTTGTGGCTATTGTCAAATAATCGTCTGTTCCCTTAATAGGATAACGTATATACCACAAACTCCCTTCCATTTCTTCATATTCAACCTCTGCATCAGATATGGTGGTCAAGCAGCAAGGACACCAATGAACAATCCTTTCCCCTCTATAAATCAAACCTTTTTCATAAAGCCGCACAAATACTTCAGTTACTGCTTTTGACAGCTTTTCATCCATTGTGAAGCTTTCACGTTTCCAGTCACAAGAGCTACCTATCTTTTTCAATTGCTCAACTATTCTTCCGCCATATTCATTTTTCCATTCCCAAGCTCTTTCTAAGAATTTATCTCTACCGAGGGATTCTTTTGATAATCCTTCCTGCGATAACCTCTCAACAATCTTGACCTCTGTTGCAATACTTGCGTGATCTGTTCCTGGAAGCCATAAGGCACTATAACCCTGCATTCTTTTAAACCTAATGAGGGCATCTTGAAGTGTATTATCCAATGCATGACCCATATGCAATTGACCAGTTATGTTTGGTGGTGGCATCACTATTGTATATGGCTCTTTCTCTCGGTCAACTTCCGCATGAAAATAGTCTTTATCTAACCAAAATTGGTATAGACGATCTTCAACATCCTTTGGTTCATAATTTTTTGGTATATCATTTCTATTCATTTTAATCCTCCACTCACTCTATTTGCTTTAATATTCCATAAATGTTAATGATTTTACGTGTGAAGCTTATATTTATCTGTGTATTTTGCGAGGTTGCTTTGTTAATGCTACATCACATATCTAAGCGTTTTGCGAGGTTGCTTTATTAATGTTACGTCACATATCTAAGCGTTTTGCGAGGTTGCTTTATTAATGTTACGTCGCAAAAGCCTTTATTAAGGTTACATCGCAAAGGACATCACCTAAATGCCACTACTGCTAAAACAGCCCCTGCCATCAGTATTAGTAATCCTGTTTTTTTAATTGATACTATCTTCTGAGCTATTATTTCTTTCATTCCATCATCGGCCTCTTCGATAACATCATTTACCACTTCAATACCCTTACCGTATTTAACAATTTCATCTTCCACACCGTCATTTGTATACGAATCAAAGCCCGGCTTGACTACAGCTTGCTTTTCTAATACTCTCTTCACTACAGCTTTAGCCCCGTAAACAAGAACAGCTCCGGTTACTACAACTAAAAGGGATAATATCTTTAATATAATCTCCAAAGTACCACCTCATTTACAAAATTTTTAGCTTCATTGTATGATTTAATTTTTCTATTAAATAAAAAATCCCCTTTCTCCAACACAATTGGACGAAAGAGGCTTCCGCGGTACCACCAAAATTTCCTTTAAGGACACTTTAGGAACAATATCGGATTCCACCCGGCAAGCCTACTAACTTCAGCATTGCGACTCCAGAGCGACTTCAACATAACGAATACCGAATACGCTTACAGCCTAGGCGTATACTCTCTATCGGTCTATTATCGTCTACTACTCTCTTTCACAGTCTTTGAATATATATTATTGATAGTAATGTATGAAATTTGTTTTGTCAAGAACTCAACAATCTCATTTTTCGAATATTTCGCTTTATCAAATACTCCTAAGTTATACAATTTCTCCAATTTTATAGCTACTGGAAATATAATTAAGCCGCCGTATTCTTCGAAATACCAGCCAATATCTGAATATAGACTTTATTATTTTATCTTGGTATTATGATATTGTAAGCCCCCATTACATCAATCTGCTGCAGGTTGCTACACTGTTTACAAGGGGCAAAGCGTCTTAAGGAAACAGTAGTAGCACCCATGCAAGGCTTGCCCAAGAAGACGTGCGATAGTGCAGTCTGATTGGGTGCAAGTTACTGAGATTGCCAACGGGCCGAGAACCTTGTTATATCTCAATTGTTGATACCACAACAATCATGAAATAATAAACTGGCTCATTGAATCTTCTAATTTGCTTACATCTTCTTTTAGTTTTATAGCTTCTTTCTCTAAGGAAGATATTGATACTAACTGTTCACTAACAATGCTGTTTACCTCTTGGCTCGCCGCTGAAGATTCTTGAGAAATTGCAGATATACTATATATGGCCTCTAAAATACCTTCTTTATCATTTATCATTTCTGTCATACTATTCTGGCCTAGCTTGAGCCCGCTGACAAGGCTTGATACCTGATTGTTTATAGAATTGAAAACATCATTGGTATCGCTTAAAGAAGATGTTTGTGCCCTCATGTGTACTCTAGCTTTTTCTGCTGATTGTACAGTAAGTGCAGTTTTGTTACGAATATCATCTACTATTTGTTTTATTTGATTGTTATATTCAATTGATTGATCTGCCAGCTTACGAATTTCATCGGCTACTACAGCAAATCCTCTGCCCGCTTCTCCTGCTCGCGCTGCTTCAATGGAAGCATTTAATGACAGCAAATTTGTGTTTTCCGCAATTCCGCTGATATAGTTGATAATACTATCAATATTATCGGTTTTCTTCTGCACTTCCCCGATTTCTTGTATCAAATTTTGTGTAATGTCAACTGTATCTTGTGTTTTTTTATTCAATTCATCTACTATGATTAGTCCACTACTGATAGTACTAATAGTCTCGTCAGCAGTAATATTCATCTGTTCTGAATTTTCGTAGATATTATTAAGTTTATTGGAAAACTCACTCATTTTGTCTGCACATTGTTCTGTATCGGATGATTGAGATACTATTCCATCTAATACTTCATCAACAGAGTTTGACACCACATTCATTTTTTCAAATACATATTCCGCTGTTTTGGATACATCTGACGCCGATACGCTTACTCGAGATCCAAATTGTTTCATATCTCCAATTAGTTTCCTTGTGTTTTCCAGCATCTTATTCATACTTAGATTTAGAAGCTTGAATTCATCCTTTCTATGGGTATAAAAATCTGTCGTTAAATCACCGTTGGAAACAAGGTCTAAAGAATTGCATGTCCTCAATAAATCCTTGCTGATACCATTAGATATACTCATTCCAATAATAAAAACAATAATAAAGGCTATGACAATTATTACAATAGTTAAATCTCTGACCTGGTTTATATCCTTCATAATTATATTTTTCGGAATTAATGTGCAAAGCGTAATACCTGTAGAACCAATTGGAGAATAAGCATATAGGTATTCTTCCCCATCGTAATATTCATTAGACATTCCTGATGATAAATCTTTCATTGATTTTTCAAAAAAGTCTTTGCCAATAAAAATATTTTCTTTTGTTTCTATCCTCTCCGAAGTTATACTATCATCATTTCCTTTGTTTTCTTTTATGACTATTTCCCTTCCGTCTTGTGTAACAAGAGCTTTTATACTTCCTTCTCCAAGCATCATTGTATTTAGTGCATCCTCTAAATAAAAACGATCAATATCAAGTGCAATAAATCCATTGTTTTTTTGCAGCTTCACAATATAAGAAAAAGCATATACATTTGTGGAATTCTCTACTACACTGTCTAAATAAGGGTGAGAACCAATCCATTTATTCCTTGCATTTCCGATAGTCAATTCTTTTGCTTCTTCTTGAGACTGATAATCTTCATATAAAGATTTAGGAAGTGTTTTTGAGTGGGATGTGATGGTTTCACCTATTTGGCCAAAGACATAATAGTCTGATATATATTTTAGACTTCCATTTAAAACAATAAAATTATCCCGTACTGCATTGTAATAAGAAGTAGATTCAAGATTCACATCTTTTCCATATTTATTGTAGTATGCATTTACGTCTTCATCGATGATGAGCTCTGCCATCTTAGCCTTTACATTATCGCAAATAGAATTTAAATACAGCGTCATCGAATTCATGGTGCTATTGGTAGATTCTTCGTATCTTCTAACCATAGCCTCAGAAGCAATATAGTAAGCTCCTGCCTATGCATTAGATGCTGAGCTTACCTCTTTAAAATCGCCTCAGAAGCAATATAGTAAGCTCCTGCCCCCAATGCGATAATTAGAATAATCGGCACACAAAAAGCTAAAAAGAGAGAGGTTCTGATTTTACGCGCCTTAGCCCCATTATTTTTTTCACAGTCGTTGGCTTTGTTTTTATCTTTTTTCCTAACTTTAATCCCATTTTTTATTACACCCCCGTCTTTCTGTATTAAATATTTGATAATAGCATGTAACAATTATGGTTTTATCTCTTTTAAAATAAAAATAAATATTATTTTTAGATTTCATGCATCCAAATCCGCATTTGATTCAATCCTCTGTTCCCCCAAGCAAAGTAGGGAATTGCCATCATTTCCTCTGTCTTCATTGAATATTCGCCTTCAAAATACAAATTATCATGATTAAAAATACGTGTGCCTTTTATTTTTAAGGGTACAATACCGCTTAATAAGCTAGGTTCATATTTTCTGACTATGATTTCTTCGCCCTTATTTATGTGCAACTCATGAATATTCTCTTCGTTATCAATTCCCTCAAAACAATAGATAATCGGCCCTCTCATTATGGCAACACATCCTATATTCTCCCTTACTCGAGTATTGCTATAAATCCTTCTTGCCGGCATATCAAATATAAGTTGGACTGTATCACCTTCATACCACATTCTATTGATATAGCAATATCCATCGCGAATATCATTTTCCCCTTCCGTCTCTTTGCCATTTAGTAAAATTTTTGTCTCTTTTGCATAAGAGGGTATACGGATAGCTAAAGAGAATTCGGGATTTTTACCGGTCGGTTTAACGGTATAGGAAACCTTTCCTTCCCATGGAAGTTCAGACTCTACAACAATTGTTGCAAGATCAAGCTCTGCAGTTCCACCGATATATAGATGTGAATATATTGTATTTTCGCCTTCTCCCCATTGATATTTACCTAGGGAGGTCAGCAATCTTGCTACATTAGGCGGGCAGCATGCACATTGATACCATCCCGGACGTTCAGGTAATACATGTTTAAACCCAAATAGTTCCCCTGATATTTTAGGATTTACTTCTAACGGATTAACATAAAAAAACCTCTTACCATCCAGTTGCATGCCACTCAGTACACCATTGTACAATGCCAGTTCCATTACATCAGAATATTTGCTGGAGGGACAAATATCCAGCATTTCCCTTGCAAAAAACATTAATCCAATAGATGCACAGGTCTCGGCATATACAGAATCATTTGGTAAATCATAATCAATAGTGAATGATTCGCCATGAGCATTAGAACCTATACCACCGGTTATGTACATTCTCTTGTTCACAATATTGTCCCATATTAACTCGCAGGCTTTTAATAATTCCTCATCTGCTGTCAATGCAGCAATGTCTGCCATTGCAGTATACATATATACCGCTCTTACACTATGGCCTTCCGCCGTTTTCTGTTCTCTGACCGGTGCATAACTCTGATTGTATTTTGTATTATATGGATCCATGCTTTCATGTTTCCATCCGCGATTATTGTTTTCACGGATGAAAAAATCAGGTTCTTTACCTCTTTCATTTATAAAATGAAGAGCTAATTTCAAGAATTTCTCTTTGCCCGTAACATGGTATAATTTCATTAGACCAATTTCTATTTCCTGGTGACCCGGTATTCCTTCTCTTTTTTCGGTTATAAAATGATTTTCGATATGGTCGGACATACGCTCCATTACATTAAGAAGCTTGTCCTTTCCGGTTGCTTTATAATAGGCAGCCGCAGCCTCCATCATATGGCCGGCGCAATATAGTTCATGACATTCATGCAAGTTCTTCCATCTTTTTTCCGGCTCTTTAATAGTAAAATATGTGTTTAAATAACCATCGGGCTGCTGTGCTTTAGCTATAATATCAATTATCTGGTCCGCTCTTTTTTCTAAATCAGCATCTGGTTTTACACAAAGAGAATATGCAACTGCTTCTAACCACTTTGCAACATCGCTATCCTGAAAGACCATCCCAAAGAATTCTCCTTCTTCCAGACCTGCCGCAATACGGAAGTTAGCGAAAGCATGACTCTTTTCAACACTCTCAACTTTGTCATCTAATATTTTTTCTTGATAAGGTATGACCGTATCAGTTATTAATGCTTGTCTTTTAGACCAAAATGCATCTGCTATTTTAACTCGATTTAAATCTATATCTCTGTTTATTTTTTTAATCATTTACTTTTCTCCTGATAAATCTCTTTAGTAGCTATACTCTTTCAAAAACCGGCATGGTTTCCAGTGACAATTCCACTTCTATAGTTGTGCCTCCTACATAGACAGAACCATTTTCTATATCTCGCCACCGACAATCCTTAGGTAAATAGACATTTCTTTTTTTGGCTCCCGGAAAAAGAACAGGTGCTACTAAATAACGATCTCCATACATATATTGATCTTCCACTGTCCAACACATTTCATCCTTCGGAAATTGATAAAACATAGTTCTCATGATTGGAGTACCCTTTTCATGGGCCTCTTTCATGAGTTTTCTTGTGTAATCACGAAGCTTTTCTCTGATATTCATATATTTTACGCAAATATCATATACCTTTTCTCCGTAACTCCATACCTCATTAGCTGCACCTGAACGACATGTTGCACCACCTGTTATACCATATTGAGGTTGCCTGGGCTCCCTGTCACCATGTAAGCGCATCACGGGACAAAAGGCACCCCACTGAAACCATCTTACAAACAGTTCTCTAAAATTCTCATTATCTGGATCTCCCCCATGGAATCCTCCGATATCTGTAGTCCACCAGGGAATTCCTGCAATACCTATATTAAGACCTGCTGTCAATTGGTTTCGCATACTTTCAAAACTGGAGGCTATATCTCCCGACCATACAAGTGCTCCATATTTCTGACTTCCTGCCCATGCACATCGAAGAAGATTTACAATATTCTCCTGGCCTTCTCTTGCCATTCCTTCATAAAATCCCTTAGCATATTCTCTGGGATAAAGATTACCGATACGCAGATTACTACCTAGAAAATACCTATAATTATCAAAATCGTAAACTGAATATTCCGGTTCTGCCTCATCTAACCAGAAAACTTTTATTCCTTTGTCATAATAATTCTTTTTAGCTTTCTCCCAGACATACTCTCTTGCCCCGGGGTTAGTTGCATCATAATGAATGGTTGCGCCTTGGAAATCAAGACCTACCCTAAATCCTCTTTCAGTTCGAATTAGGTATCCCTTTTCAAGCATTTCCTCATAATTTTCACAGGTTTTATCTACCGTTGGCCAAATTGAGACCATCAGTTCAATTCCCATTTCTTTAAGTTCTTTTACCATTGCATCAGGATCGGGCCAGTAAACCGGATCAAATTTCCATTCCCCTTGTTTTGGCCAATGGAAAAAGTCAACGACAATTACATCTATCGGCAGGCCTCTTCTCTTATATTCCCTAGCTACTTCCAAAAGTTCTTCCTGCGTCTGATAACGCAGCTTGCACTGCCAAAAGCCTAAACCATATTCGGGCATCATAGGAACCGTGCCCGTAACCTTCGCATATGCCTCAACAATCTCTGCAGGAGTCTCTCCTGCAACAATCCAGCAATCAAGTCCCCGAGTAGAATAGGCTTCAAAACTCATGACGTTTTTCCCAAAAACCGCTCTTCCCACGCCGGGGTTATTCCATAATATACCGTAACCAAGTGATGATAATGAAAAAGGAACACTTGCCTGTGAATTCCTATGAGCCATTTCCAAATCCATTCCCTTCAAATCTAAATATGGCTGTTGATATTGACCCATTCCATAAACCTTTTCATTAGGGCATATTGATTCCAATCGCCAAGTGAGGTGGTAATCTCCCCCTACGATTGACTTGAATTCTCTGGCATCTATTTCAAGTGCACTACATTTTTCTTCTAAAAGATCTTTTCTATTTCGACTATATTCCTCCAGTAAACAATCACCTTTTTGGTTGTATATAGTAATCTTCCCAAATCGAGAAATAAAGGCTTTGATTTTACCATTTTTAATTGATGCGCTTTCTTCCCTTATTTCAATCTGGACATCATTTTCTATAGTTTCCATTAGTGCCCAGTCTTCAGGAGGCATCATATCATCCTTGGTTGCACGAATTCGAAATGCATTCTTCCCCCATGGTTCAATCCATAGTTCTTCTGCATCGTAATGATAAATTAATTTGTTTTTTTCTTTCCAAAACATAAGTATCCCCCAACCCATTTTTAGCCTTTAACCGCGCCACTGATCATACCGCAGATAATATATTTCTGCATGAATATAAAGATTAAAGCAACCGGTATGATTGTTACTACAGCAAATGCTGATAAATAGCTCCACTTTGTTCCGTACTGACCCATAAAGTTAAAAATTCCTGCTGTAATTGGGCGTTTTTCCTGATCTAGAATAAACGTCATTCCATACGCCAAATCTCCCCATGCATAAAGGAATGAGAAAACACCACAAACCACAACTCCCTGTTTTGCTATTGGAATAAGTACTCTTGTAAAAGCAGTAAACCTATTGAGACCGTCAATATATCCAGCTTCTTCTAACTCTCTAGGTATTGACGCAAAATAATTTTTTAGAATTAATACTGAAAAAGGAATTCCTATTGTTGAATCCGAAAAAATAGTCGCCCAAACGGTATTATATACATGCATATTTTTAAACATAATAAATAATGGTGTCAGCAATACCGAAACCGGTAACATCTGTGTAATCAGAAAGCCAAAAACAATGGGCTTTTTCCCTTTAAAATTATATTTAGCTATACCGTATGACGCCGGAACTGCTAGGACTATTGAAATAAACATAGCTCCAAAGGAAATAATCATGCTATTTCCAAATGAGCGGAACATATTAAAGTCCCCTGTTTCCAACTGAACCATATATGATTTAAGGTTTAATTCCTTTGGCCAAAATGTAGGCGGTATCCGGAATATTTCCTTTTCCATTTTTAACGAGGTAACAAGAATCCAGTATAGAGGAAATAACAAGATACACAAAATTATTACTGATATAAAAGAATATAGAATATTTTTTTTATTAGATATTTTTATTTTTGTGCCCATTATGCTTCCCTCTCTGAATACACGAATCTCAAATATAAAAGACTTACAAAAAACAGAATAATAAATAATATATTTGCGACTGCGGCCCCTTGACTGTACTTAAACAAATCAAATGATAATTTATATGAATATGTAGATAAAACCTGCGTTGAATTAACCGGACCACCAGTGGTCATGACATAAACTAAATCATATACCTTAAAAGTATAAATAAAGCCTAAAATCAATACTGACTCTATAGTAGGTCTTAATAATGGCAGGGTTATTTTCCATAATCTCTGCACTTTGTTAGCTCCATCAATAGAAGCACTTTCATATAATTCTGTAGGAATTGTTGTGAGTCCTGTGGCAAGCAAAATCATATTAAATGGAATGCCTATCCATATATTTGCAATAATTACTGCCGGCAATGCTGTTGCCGGATTAGTAAGCCAATCAATGTTTTCACTTATTAAACCAATAGTTTTTAGGAAAAAATTTATTACTCCAACATCAGTACCAAACATAAATTTAAAAATCAAACCGGTAATAGTAATCGGTATCATCCAAGGTATCATTAAAATTCCTCTAACCGGTTTTGAAAATTTAAAGTTTTTATTAAAGAATAATGCCAATGCAAATCCAATAATAAACTGGAATACAAGACATGCTACTGTAAATATCAATGTATTCCATAATGATTTAGTCAAAATATCATCTTGTTGGAATAGTTGTATGTAATTATTAAAGCCGATAAATTCTTTTTCTCCGCTACGCAGATTTCTTACGGTTATATTTTGAAAGCTTAAAATAAAGTTGTATATTATGGGATAACCCACGAAAATAACCATATACAAGAACGCCGGAAAAACAAACAATATACCAATGTTATCGTATTTAAACCATCTCTTAATCTTCGTCATGTTGCTTCCTCCACTTAGTCCTAAATGGAACGTTAACTAAAAAAGCAAGCCCTAAAAGCCGCTCTTCTAAAGGTTTATTTGTTTTATTAAGCACAATTAGGCCTCTTTTCTACTTCCTTAGTTAATAATCCGGTTAAAGGGCAAGAGATTAATTTCAATTTTACACTTGCCCTTTTAATCCCATCTAAAACTATTTGCCAATAATTCCGTCAATAGTAGTTTGTGCTTTTGCTGCTGCGGCTTCAGGTGTGCTTGCTCCGGTCATTACTTCATTGAATGCCAAAGAAATTGCATCTGATATATCTGGCCACTCAGGCAGAGGACCTCTTGCAAACGCATAATTCATTTCTTCTACAAATGCTTCATAAACAGCATCTCCTGCAAATTGTCCTTCTGCAATAGTGGAATCAGAAGAAATATAACCCATAGCGTGCATCATAGAAAGGCATTGTTCCTTTTGAGTTGCAAACTTAAGGAATTCAACTGCTGCGTCTTCATTATCGCCGGTGACAACTGCATAATTCTCACCACCAAGTCCTGATGCTTGCTGCTTATCCATAGGGATTGGTGCAACATTCCATTTTAAATCAGGTACTTCAGAACGCATAGTAGGTATTTGCCATGTTCCGTTAATCATCATTGCAAGGTTTCCGGAAATAAACTGATGCATGGTATCACCTTGTGTCCAGTTAATAGCTTCTTTGGTCATTGCACCTGCATCCACAAGATTCTTAATCATTGTTAATGCCTTAATACCGCCTTCGCTATTTATTTCATAGGAGGTAGCTCCTGTCGACCACACATGTGGCAAGAAATTAAATGTTCCTTCTTCATTTTGAAGGCTGCTATGTGCGAATCCGGATACAGTGTCTGTCGTGCAAGCTTTTGCTGCTACTAATAATTCGTCCCATGTAGTAGGTACTTCTTGTCCGGCTGCTTTTAGCATGTCTTCATTATAGAAAAGCAGTAAACAGTTACTGCCAAAAGGAACTCCATATAATTTTCCGTCTAAGGTACATGAATTAACAGGGCCTGGATAATATGTACTTACATCAAACTTACCTGTAATATCTGCAAATATACCCATTGCTGCAAATGATGCATGATCAGGGTTATCTAAGATTACCAAATCAGGCAGTTCTTCTGCCGAAGCACCGATAGACAGCTGTTTCTTCATATCTGCGAAGGGAACATATTTAGCGTCTACAGTAATTTTGTCTTGCGAACCATTAAATTCTTGAATTAAATTATTTAATGCTATCTGATGGCCTTCTGTTTCCCAGTAATACCAAATAGTAACATTACTTGAAGGACCATTTGCAATGTTTGCAGGTGTTTTTCCGGGCTTTTTACTATCTGTTGCTGCATTTGGTGAATCAGAAGCTGCCGATGTTCCATTTTGCTCACCACACCCTACGCAAAGTGTAATTAACATGGTTGCTAATATTGTTAATGCTAATATCTTCTTAATATTTTTCATCTTTTTTCCTCCTAGATTTTTTGTTGTTCTGTTAACTTATTAAATAAAACAAACCTAAAACACCCTCAGTATAATAATTGTCAAAAAAACATACCTCTCGTAAAGAGGCTGTTCAAACGCTTTTAGTACCACGGGTATTTAAATTACTGTGGAACCACCCTCTTCCAAATCAATTATAAACTATGATAAATGGATGCGTCGTCTCTCAACAATGTAGTCCATCGCTGTCTCTATTTTAAGGTTTTTATTCTTACCAAAAATTTTTCAGGTTGATTTTTTTTAATATAAGTTAACAGAATCACTTCGTTTTACAATTCTATTATATATAATCCTCATATTTATAAAAACTCTATAAAACTAAAAAAGGGTGAAATTCCTAAGCTAATTGTTAACTTAGTTTTTTAACATAGCTTAGTTTATTCTATATAGAGAAATATCATCGAAAAAAAGATTATCTCAAAATAGGCTGTCATCCTGATTGGTGGAGGCACACCACTACTTTGCGAGTCTAGCTCGCTGCGGAATGTCCCCGCTTTATGATTAAATCTGTGCATAACAGCTTGATTTTGAAGATTCTTCGGCTACACTATGGCTTCAGAATGACTTGCTTTTTATTTTGAAACAACTCCTTTTATCTTTAAAACTTCACAAAATAAAAGTAATCATTAAATTCATTTATGCGCTCTTCTATAATCTACAGGTAACTGTCCGGCTAGTTCCCTGAAAACACGGCTAAAATACTTCGCATCAGAATACCCAACTTTCTCAGCAACATCATAAATTTTCATTTCACTGCCTATTAAAAGCTCTTTTGCCTTTGCTATTCTATGTTCTTTTATATATGTACTGAACTTAATACCTATTTCCTTATGAAATTGCATTCCAAGATATTCCGGTGTAATACTTAGCTTCGCTGCTATTTCTTCCAGATTAATTCCTGTTTGATAATACTGCAAAATCATGTTTTTAGCTCTCTTAACATTTAAATTAAGCTGTTCTTCACCCTGTTCCTCCTCTTTTTCTATTAAATTGAATACTTCTTCAGTTACTTCCTTTAATTCTTTTCTATTCACTGCTCCCATAATCTTTTCAAGAATTTTCTGCTGCTCCAACTGGTCATAATTTAATACACTGATTTCCTTAGCTACATTTATCATAGCCCATAAAAATCTGACATAACTCTCCTTAATTTCCTTCGGATCATATATTTGGCCACTATCAAAGTAATCATTGAAGCTATTAATAGACTTTAAAATAGTATCTCTATTAAATGAACATAAAGCAGCTTTTAAACGTATTTCAATATCATTGGGATAGATACATATGGATGTTCTTACTTGCAGAATTTTGGGATATGAAATCATAATTTTATCACCAAAGGATATGTTCCAGTCCATATACTTTAGTAAGGTATAATAGCTGTTCTTTAATTCCCTGAGATCCATTGCATTAATCCAACCATAACTATTATTAGGAACCCCTGTCCCCTTAATTTTCGTGATGACTCCATTTTGGAACCATCTTTCAATATCATTCAAAGCCTTATTTCCATATAGTATGCCAAGGAGCATTCTTTCCTTAGGGATTTCCAACAAGCAATAGTTTAAATCTTTTTTTGATGATAAAAATCTCTCTATATCATTTTTCACGTAATTTACATTCTCTGCATATTGCTCGCCTAAATATACCTGAACCTCGCTAAATTGAGTGTTGCTGCAAAACCCATACTTTTCTTTCAGATAACCGCGCAGATTATCATCAACATCAATGCTACCAAATATAACACCAAATATAATATTATCAAGTCTGCCCAAAATCTCCGGGTTTTGTTTTTCTTCTTCGCTATTTTGCTTTTCTATACTTTTAATAGCCTGCACAAATTCACTGATTACCAGAGGTTTAATAAGATACTCACTGACTCCCCAGCGCATTGCCTGCTGAGCGTATGAAAATTCAGCATATGCACTTAAAACAATTGCTTTGCTTTTTATTTTCTTTTCACTCTCATATGCTAAAGAAAGCATTTTAAGACCATCCATTAATGGCATCTTAACATCAGTAATAATAAGATCGGGATTTTCTTGCAGTATAAGATTGAGGCCTTCTTCACCGTTTTCTGCGATTCCTACTACCTGATGATTCGGAAACATTCTCCCAATCAAATTGCATATACCTTCTCTGATTCTTATTTCATCTTCTACAACTACAATTCTCATAACATTTACCTCCTATTTGGTATAAGAATAGTTACCTCGGTTCCCTCCCCTAAATTGCTGGCAAAATTAACACTTATCTGATCTCCATAATACATATATAACCTTGATATAGCATTTTCCACTCCTATATGGTTGCTTTCCGATTCCTGATACTCCCAATTATTAAAACTATCTATCATAGAAGTCTCCATTCCCTTTCCATTATCTTTTATCGAGATGCAAAGAAAATCACCTTGCAACCTCATGTCAATTTTCAATATGTGCTCATGTTTCGTCCCTTCAAAACCATGAATAATTGCATTTTCAATAAAAGGCTGTAGAAGCAATTTATGAATCTTGAAGTCTATTACTTCGGGTTCTACATTTATTTCACAGCGAAAAGTGTTTTTTAGCCTTGTTTGTTGCAAATATATATATTTTTTAAACCACTCTACTTCATCTCTAACTTTAACCATTTCATTACTTTTTGTAATGGCATATCTTAATATGGTTGCTAAAGAAGTAATTGCATTACTTATATTAAATTCATTTTTATCTATTGCCATCCAATTAATAGTGTCTAGCGTATTGTATAGAAAATGTGGATTAATCTGTGCCTCCAGTGCTTTTATCTCTGCCTCTCGTTGTTTTTCTCCGGCCTCTTTTTCTTTTTCCCTGGCTTCCCCAAGTTTTCCAAGCATATCATTAAAATGAAAAGCTATTGATTCAACCTCAAGTGGCATTTTAGTATCTATTTTTACTCGGGTATCGAAATTTCCGGAACTTGCCACATTCATTGTTGCTACAACATTTTTTATAGAATATGTTAATTGATTGGATAATAGGAAGGTTAAACTTATTACAATAACTAAGGATAAAAAGCTCACTGAAATAATAATTTTCTGTTGGGTATTTAGCTTACTAATAATTGTTTTCTGATTAGATATATTTACTATATCCC
>DASRMZ010000354.1:0-17165 GCA_035647675.1 Thermoclostridium sp.
ATCATATATTATACATCTTCTATATATTTAGGTTACACCGCAAAAGTCTTCATTAGCTTTAATCATTCCAAAGGAAGATAAAACCTAAATGTCGTACCCTTTCCAGATTCGCTTTGCACAGTTATTGTCTCATTATGAGAATTAATAATATTTTTAACTATATAAAGTCCTAAACCAATACTGGACTTATCTTTACCTCTTGATTTATCAACCTTATGAAAACGATCAAATATAAAGGGGATATCTTCTTTTGGTATACCCGCCCCAGAATCTGATACAGTAATCTCTGCTTTTCCTTTTATATTAAACACCGACACAGAAATATTTCCTTCCTCAGGAGTGAACTTTATTGCGTTATGTAAAAGATTAATTAAAACCCTTTGTATTGAATCCCTATCTGCAATAACAATCATTGACTCATGCTCAAAATTTGCTCTAAAAACAATATTTTTTTCTTCTATTACCTTTTGAAGTTGAATGACGCTTAATCGAATAATTTCACATATATCAAAAGATGTTATATTTACCTGTGATTCACCTGATTCCATTCTTTCAATATCAAGTAAATCATTTACTAATCGCTGTAGTCGTTTTACTTCTTCCTTAACTATATATAAATAATATTCATGTTTATCTTCAGGTATAGTACCATCAATAATGCCTTCGATAAAGCCATTTATAGAAGTCATTGGCGTCCTTAGTTCGTGTGAAATATTTGCTATAAAGTCTCTCCGCCTTGTCTCAAGGTTTTCCAGATCATCTGCCATTTGGTTGAAGCTATTTGCTAAAGCTGCAATTTCGTCATTTCCTCTAAAATTAAGTCTTGAATTCCAATTCCCAGAGGATATGGTGCCAGCTGCTTCCGTTATTTGCTTTAACGGATTTGTTATTCTCTTAGATAAAACGTATACGATGAAAAAGGAAAAGAATAGAGAAATAAAAATCGAAGGTATAAGTAATTTCAATATGGTAGAGCTTGTTTTTTGTATTTCAGGGACAGCTGTATGCATTAAGACGTTGCCCCTAAGCTCTTGTCCATTAACTATAAAATCTGAGTAATAAAATGGAAACCTTATGGTTAGCCATTGCACTCCTGTTTCATCAAACAAACCATGGAAACTTCCAATTTCGCTCTGCATAATGTTGGATTCGCTAATAGCATACTGCTTATAGTTTGGTAGCTGATATATGCCTTCGACTTTAATTAGTTTATCTACAAGCTGATTTGGCACAGAGGAATAAGCAAAAAGATATCCCTCATCATCGGCAATCCAGATTAGTGACGATGTATTATATGCAAATGTCTCTAATAAACTTTGAAATAAATATGATGAATTTGAATCTAAAGGATTATCCAAGATAATATCAAGGGCTGATATTATTCTTTCACCATAAACTTTTAAAGCTTCTGTACGCTGCTCAACAACGTAGTTGCTAATTGAAATATGGAAAAAAACTGCTGTTAAAGTAAAACAAAGCAATAGGGCTATAATGAAAATAGCCATAATCTTATGAAACACAGAGTGTGACATTATTTCACCTCAAACTTATAGCCCACACCCCAAACGGTTTTTAACTGCCAATGCGGATCTGATGGGTCAAGTTTCTCTCTTAGACGCTTTACGTGCACATCCACTGTTCTGGTGTCACCGTAAAAATCAAACCCCCACACGTTTTCAAGTAATTGCTCTCTAGTAAAAACCTTATTTGGATTCGATGCCAAAAAATATAGTAATTCTAATTCCTTGGGTGGGATTTCCATTTCCTTACCCTGAACACGAATAGTATAATTCGACTTATTTACAACCAAGCCTGGAAATATTAGTTGTTCTTGATCTGTATCACGTCGTTCATAGCGCCTTAATACAGCTTTTATTCTAGCAATAAGTTCTTTAGGCTCAAAAGGCTTTGAAACATAATCATCTGCACCGAGCTCAAGACCTAAAACCTTGTCAAATGTTTCATCTCTTGCTGAAAGCATAATAATAGGTATACTGCTAAATTTGCGGATTTCTCTGCAAACCTGCCACCCATCCAAACCAGGCAGCATAATGTCCAACACAACAAGGTTTGGTGTAAAGTCCCTAAAGACTTCAAGCGCCTGCCTTCCATCGTGAACAGCAATGCTTTCATACCCCTCTTTGTCAAGATACAACTTTAGCAGCTCACAAATATTTGTGTCATCATCAACAACAAGAATTCTACTTTTTTTATTCATAGCAACCTCTTTAATAATATAATTTATATATTTGACCCAGATATTTGAATTTTGCAATTATATTATCTATTAACTCATTGTAAAATGCAAGGACAATAGAAAAACCTTCAGTGATGTAACGCCACATAAGTTACAGTTCACACCGTTTGTATTTTGAGATATAGCTGTGCACTAACGGAAAATTTATTATTCACATGTATATCTCAATTTAAGTAGGGGGAGATTCGGGTGCTTTTGTTGACGCCAGCGGCAATGCTTCGAAGTCCATGCCGCCTACCCTACATATTAAACGTGATAATGAGTGATCCGTGAGCCTTTGACCACTCACTAAAAGCATCGCACAATTTAAGGCGTTGCGTTAGATTTAGTGCTTTTGCCGCAAAGGAAACAAATCACCCGAAGCATGCCCCCGGGATGGGCAAGCCGAACTATTCAGCTCTTGCAAATGAAGCGTAGTTTCCGTTAGTGCACAGCTATATCTCTCTGAATATTAACATCACAAAATGCCATGCGATATCCTAACAAAGAGATAAATTAACTAAGAGATAAATTAACTAAGAATACGACAAATCAAAATCGCAGAAACAAAACCGGCAAGCCCCGCAATAAGTGAAACCCAAAGGGTGTATCTGGTTTTTTTAATTCCAACTGCACCGTAATAAACTGTAATTGTATAAAAAATTGTCTCTGTTGAACCCATCATAACAGATAAAATCCTTCCTACAAGAGAATCGGGTCCGTACTCCTTTAGCTGTCTACTCAAAAGACCTAAGGATGCGCTACCTGATATGGGTCTTAAAATGGCCATAGGAAGAACTTGTTCAGGAATACCAACCGCATTAGCAATAGGCTTCAATAATGAAACCATCATGTCAAGTGCACCCGATGCATTCAGTACATTAATTCCTAACATTATACCAACTATGACGGGCAAAATTTTTACTGTTGTCTTAAGTCCTTCCTTTGCACCTTCAATAAATGTATCAAATACGGGTATTTTTTTGACAACCCCAAAAATCAATATTATGGCTATAAGTCCTGGTATAGCAGCTTTTGAAAGCCAATTCATAATATTTGTCATGAAACACCTCGTTTTTTTGCAATGCTTCTAAATATAAAATAAAATATAATTGCTGTAGTTGTTGAAATAAAAGAAGAAATCCATACATGTGGCAATATTCCTGTTGCATCTAAAGAGCCTGCCGCATCTCGTAATGCTATTACATTTGTAGGTATAAATTGGATACATGAAGCATTTATCACCATAAAAAGAATCATATCGTCTGAAGCAACATCCTTTTTAGTATTTAATGTCTGAAGTGATTCCATTGCATTTATTCCAAGTGGCGTGGCCGCATTTCCAAGTCCAAAAAAATTAGATGCAAATGACATAACTATAGCTCCAATTGCAGGGTGATTTTCTGGGACATTGGTAAATAACCCTGCAAAAAAATCTTTTGTAATCCTTGTAATGTATTTTATTAAGCCGCTTTTTTGAGCGATCTTCATAAGGCCTGACCATAAGCACATAACACCAAGTAAAACAATGCAAAGCTGCACACCCTCTTCAGAGCTAGATATTACTGCTTCAGTCACATTTTCAAGCCTTCCTGTTACCAATCCCCAAACAAAGCCAATCAGAATCATTCCAACCCAAATATAATTAAGCATAGAAAGCACCTTTATTTCATTTCTAAAAGTATATGAAACATGTCCGAAGAATATAATTATTTTTTAAACAAATTGTTTCAAAATACATAATTAGGTTAAATATATATTAAATACAACATTAAATCGTTTGTTTTTTACTAGGGGACTTTAAGATCTTACATATTTTTCGTATCGCTGTACAATATATTGTGATATTCAAAGAGATTTGAAACCACATATTGTACAGCTAATGCACTTTTAGATTACATCGCAGAAGTCTTAACTGATATAGAGTTTAAAAAACTGTGATTTATGAAAAGTTGTATTGTGTCAGTAAATTAATAAACATACGAAAGCCATTGACGTTTATTGGTATTTATGGTACTATAAGATTCGGAAATATGTCGAACGATGGCTAATTTATATTCAGGGGGGTGGAACTATAATGAAGTCTACAGGCATAGTAAGAAAGGTTGACGAGCTCGGAAGGGTTGTATTACCAATCGAGTTAAGAAGAACTCTTGACATCGCTGAAAAAGATGCTCTAGAGATTTATGTAGATGAAGAGTCAATCATTCTAAAGAAGTACGAACCTGCATGCATTTTTTGCGACAATGCAAAAGACATCACTCAATTCAAAGGCAAGAATATTTGCCCAACTTGTTTTGAAGATTTAAAAAATGTATAAGTAGGAAATTGGTAAGAATATTTTATTTTTTACACGATAAACATGAAATCCGATTATAATCGGATTTCATGTTTTTTTCATATATATTGAATATACTTCTCTTTTTGTAATTTCCCTATCCTTCGCAACCATCTTCATAGCCTCTTTTCTTTCTATGTTCTGACTAAGATAATGATCCATATGCTCATCTATGCTTATTGAAAGCCATTCATTTTTATCATTATATTTGGTATCCATATTGCCTTCGACAACTACTACTATTTCACCTTTAATTTTTTCACGCAATTTTAATCGTTCAATTATTTCACTCAACGAGCCTCTAATTATTTCTTCAAATTTTTTTGTAAGCTCTCTGCAAAGGGCAGCTTTCCTGTCTCCTAATATATTTTTCATTTCATTTAAAATGTCTAAACAGCTATGCGGTGATACATAAAAAATCATTGTTCTTTCTTCATTGCAAACCTTCTCAAGTTGTTTTCTTCTCTCTTTTTTACTATGCGATAAAAAGCCTTCAAAGCAAAAAGTATTACACCGAAGTCCTGACAAGACCACAGCCATGATGGATGCTGTGCAGCCTGGTATCATAGTAACCTTTATATCATTTTCTATGGCCAGCGTTACCATTTGCTCTCCAGGGTCTGAAATACCTGGGGTTCCTGCATCGGATATAAGGGCAATACTCTTGCCTTCCAACAAATGATTAATGAGCTCTTCCCCACGTTGTATTTTGTTGTGTTCATAATAGCTTATTAGTGGTTTTTTTATTTCAAAATGATTCAATAATTTAAGTGAGTGTCTTGTATCCTCTGCGGCAATCAAATCCACCTCTTCCAGTGTCTTTATTGCTCTAAAGGTTATATCTTCAAGGTTCCCAATGGGTGTGGAAACCAGATAAAGTGTTCCTTTATCCTCCATGGTGACATTCCTCTCATTCTAAAGTGTACAGGTACAACAATTATTATAACGCTATATCATTAGTCTACACTTTTTCATAAATATAGGAAATAAATAACTGATTCTGCTCACAGTATTTACATTTATTCAATAGTGGCACAGGCGTGCCTTGTTGCATGACATCCAATGTTTACTGCAACAGGTAGCCCGGCTATATGTGTAGGATAGTGTTCAATATTTACGCAAAGAGCAGTAGTATTACCACCAAGACCTGCAGGGCCAATGCCTAACATATTTATCTTTTCAAGAATTTCACATTCAAGCTTAGCTATATACTCATCGCTAGATTTTGATCCGATTGGTCTAAGTAGAGCTTTTTTAGAAAGCATGGCCGCTTTATCCATAGTTCCACCGATACCAACACCCACAACAATGGGCGGACACGGGTTAGGACCAGCCTGGCTAACTGTTTTTATTATGAACTCTTTAACACCCTCCGCACCATCAGACGGTTTTAGCATTGCAAGCGCACTCATGTTTTCACTTCCAAAGCCCTTCGGAGCAATTTCTATTTTAATTTTATCTCCGTCAACAATTTGGGTGTATATAACTGCAGGTGTATTATCACCTGTGTTCACACGATTTAGTGGATGCTTTACTACCGATGACCTTAAATAGCCTTTTTTGTATCCTCGCCTAACGCCTTCATTTATGGCTTCATTTATATTACCACCAACTACATGTACATCCTGGCCAACTTGTAAAAACACAACAACCATACCCGTGTCTTGGCAAATTGCAATCTTTTCTTTTTGTGCAATATCAGCATTTTTTAATAATACTTCCAATATCATTCTACCGTTTTCAGATGTTTCACTTTTGACAGATGATTTTATAGCCTGATAAATATCACAGTTCAGATAATAGTTTGATTCAATGCAGAGTTTCTCTACACATTGGATTATTTTGTCAACATGTATTTGTTTCATAAGCACTTACCTTTCAAAATATAATGGCGTTGAGATAATATACATTTTTGGACATCCGATACTTATTGTCGAGTTTGTATGCTTGCTATAATTACTTGTCTATAACCACAACAATTATACATAACACAAAGTTTAAAATCAAATATCACAAAATACTCCATGTGTAGCTATTGAAATGAAAAACGTATAATGGTACTATTATAAAAATGCTGGTATTCATATTAAGGCTTTTGCCATGTATCATTAATAAATGCTCGCTATACAATATACGATGTAATCCTTTTATGCACAACCTCAATATACTGTATAGCAGAACGCAAATATGTAACATAGCAAAATGCTCTTATTAGAAACTGGACAAATTATTATATGTATCATTCTAATTTCGACTTATATCCATTTTGGAATGAGAACGGAGGATTCAAATGAATAATGAAATTGTCAACTCAAAATTTACCGTCAGGAAGATTGCCGTGACGGGTATTCTTTCCGCATTGTCAGTTGTTTTAAACTTTACACCGCTAGGCTTTCTTGTGATTCCTGGTCTATCTATTCAGATTACTCTTATGCACATACCTGTAATCATTGGTGCTATATTACTAGGTCCTGCTTCTGGTGCCTTTATTGGTCTTGTTTTTGGGCTTTCAAGCTTTTATACTGCCTTTACATCACCAATGCCAACAGCCTTTGCTTTTCGTAACCCTTTGGTTTCAATTCTACCCAGGGTTCTTATCGGGATAGTTGCTTATTATATCTACCATTTGCTAAGCAAGGTATTGGGCAAAAAACGTGATGCAATATCAATAGGTGTGTCGGCTGTCTTGGCAACAACCACTAACACTATTGGTGTTTTAGGTGCTATTTATCTTTTATATGCAAAAAAATATATAACTGCGTTGATTACTTTACTCGGATTACCAGAGACAACTTCTCCTGCTTACATTTTTTTGTCTGTGGTGCCAAATTATATCGCTGAAATAGTTGCCTCTATTTTGTTGTGTATACCCATTGTGATTGCAATCCGTAAAATACGCAATTAGCTTTCTTAAAAAAAAGTAACATCGCAAATACCCATACGGTAGCGGTTCAAATTGTATGCCAATAAATTAAAGGAGTGTTATACTATGATTCTCGGTATTGATATTGGTGGCACTACGACAAAGATAACAGGTTTCATTAATAATGAAGTTATAAGCCCAATGATTGTAAGAGCCACCGACCCCATTTCGTCTTTATATGGAGCGTTTGGCAAATTTCTTAATGAAAACAGATTACAGTTATCGGATATTTCATTTGTTATGGTAACAGGTGTAGGTTCATCATATGTTACAAAACGTATTTTTGGTTTACCAACTGGTAAGACACAAGAATTCCTTGCTACAGGTATGGGTGGCCTTTTCCTTTCTAATCTTTCTAATGCTGTCATTGTAAGTATGGGAACAGGCACAGCATTTGTTAAGGCAGAAGAAGGAACAGCCAGGCATCTTGGTGGAAGCGGTGTTGGCGGTGGTACCTTACTAGGTCTATCTAATAAAATACTTAATATTCGTGAATTTGAAGATATCATTGGAATGGCAGAAGGCGGTAATTTGGCACATGTTGATTTACTCATAAATGACATAACTAACGATAAAATAGTTGGTCTCCCTGACGATTCAACAGCTTCAAACTTCGGAAAAATTAGTGATTTAGCAACGAAATCAGATGTAGCTATTGGAATTATCAATTTAGTGTTTCAGACAATAGGTGTTTTGTCGGTTTTTGCAGCACGAATTGACGGAACAAACGACATTGTTTTAACAGGTAACCTGACAAAAGTTCCTCAATCTCGGAAGGTCTTTGATGGTTTAACTAAAATTCATTCTGTAAACTTTCACATTCCAGAGCACTCCGAATATGCAACTGCATTGGGTGCTGCAATTGTGTATGCAACTGGCGGCAAACATACCGAGATGTAGATTTGTTCTGGTCATTCCGTTAATGTTTTCCGTATATTGCACAGCTATAACTCTTTGATTACCTGTGAACAGTAAGTAACTGATTGTACGAAGTATCCTTACATAAACATATTGCAAAACGATACAAATAACATAAATATAATGAAAAGTCGCATGAAAAAACGCCCAAGTACTTGTATTTCCATATACTACATACAATGTACCTGGGCGTTACCTGTTATAATATAAATATCTGATTATTAATTTTAGGGTAATTTAATAATGGCTTTTGCGATGCAACATAGTAAAATGCTCTAATAGCAATTTTAACGGGTGGAGGACCATGTCACAATTTATTGATAGACAAAAACATTTTACATCAATTATTTTATGCGTTGTGATTTTATATTTCATTTCAATGTACTGGGTTTTATCTGGTACATTACTAAACCCTGTCTTTTATAATGAGGTGTTAACCAATAAAAATGTGTCCTCCCTTCTTTCCGATACGCCACAGATACTTTCGGATAACACTATCTTTAGTATGAGTGCTAATACAATAACCAACAATATATTATCGCTGATTGATGGGCTTATTCGTTATATAACTCAAAACGACATGACATTAGCAGACATCAATTTTGAAAGCATTATAACGCCGCTTAATGATGAAGTTTTTACAGAAATATCACGAATTCATCCCTATGCCATCACCTATTTTGTTCCAGACTCAAATAATATTTATCAATATCTTTATTTGCTCCAGCAAGGCTATGCAATATATAGATTTATTAGTCCTTTTTTATACTTCATCGGTCTATTAATTATTTTGTTTTCAAAAAAGGCTTGTAAAATATTACGTACTGTAATCATTATTAGTAGCTTAGCGATTTGCTTAACAGGGCTGTTACTACTTGTTTTTAAAGAACCTCTATTTACCGTTCCTATATCTAATGCACTTGGCATAAACAGCCTTTTGGTAAAACCATTTATACAAAAAATATGCACATCATTTTTTATAAGGACATTACAATTGAGCCTACTTTATATCACAATAGCTTTAGTCACTAAAATACAAGCTGTTGAAAAGGCTATTGAAGGTAATTCCAAAAATATAGCATTAATAATTTTTGTTTCGGCTGTGCTATTTTCCGTTCTATTCAAAAGTGAAATATCAAACAACTTAACAAATGCTGTTTATAGCAACATACAGGCGTATGAGATTTATACTCTTGATAAAGAAGAGGGAGCAGTGCATTCGTTAAATATTAAACTAAAAGATGAGCAGACAGACAAACCAATACCCAATGTGCAAATAACGCTTATAAAATCAGATTTTTCTGATAGATTTGTATCCTTCAGTGATAAATTAGGTAACGTCCATTTTATTATTTCCCAGGGTGACTTTTTCCTTTATGCAAATCAATCCACAGTTCCTGAAGGGCTTGTTTCATTTGAGCCTGTAATAATATCAATAAATAATCCCGATAGTTCCTGGTACACATTTCATTTGAGAAAATCTAATAACACAAGCGTTAATCCAGAAACTCAAAGCCAACAGATTTTTGAGACTTCTGATCTGCTTGCACCTTAATATGAGAGAAACCATATTTTTCTTTTAAAAAGTTAATATTTCTTCTATGCTGTCCAATTGCAAGTGATACCTGATTTTGAGCAACATGAATAATCATCTTTTTTTGTTTTATATCCATATTATCTAGTTTATTTGTCATGTGTTTCAACAAAATATTAGAATAAACAAGATCACCAATTGCAGGATGTGCTGGGCCTGCAATAACTTCATTTCCTTTTTGTAAATCAACAGTGTCTTGAAGACCTATTCTTAATACTTGTATGTTTGTATCTTCATACATTGGGACTAATATGCTGCACCACGAGACAGCTTCATCCAGTGTTAAAGGCTTATAATTATTGTTTAGATACTGTTTTGCAAGCTCGGTATCCTTAATTACCAATGTAGGGTAAATTCGAACCATTTCTGGTGCAAGCGCTATAAGTCTCTTGGCAGTATCAGTACTCTTTTGTAGTGTATCACCTGGAAGCCCAATCATTGTTTGAACACCTAAAGAAAAGCCATACTCTTTTATCATATGGCAGGCATCTATTACAGTCTGTGCTGAATAGTTTCTATAGCTTCTTTCTAGTACTTGCTCATCAAGACTTTGAATGCCCAGCTCAATGACTTTAACAGAGTATTTCTTTAGTAGGTTTAGTATGTCAACATTTATATAATCTGGTCTGGTGGATAATCTGATACCCTTAATCCTACCTTCTATTACATAACGGTGAGCTATTTTAAGAAATTGCATCTGCTGTTGTTGGGGAAGACCCGTAAAGCTTCCACCAAAGAAAGCAATTTCACAATAATCATTTGGATTGATGGTTTGCAAATGCTCCTCAATAATATTAACCATTTCAGCTTCTAAGGGTGCCCTGATTTGACCACTAATCTTTCTTTGATTACAGAAAATACAGTCATTAGGGCACCCCTCATGTGGAATAAATATTGGAATATTTATGTGCTTATTCATAGGTCGGCATCCTGTGAATAAAGAATATGCAAAGCATCACCTGCCGCTTTTTGCTCAGCTTCTTTTTTAGTCTTACCAACCCCAACACCCATTTGCTCACCGTTAATTAAAACTGCAACGGTAAATATCTTATCATGATCCGGACCCTTCTCACCAATAACATTATACTTTATGTTAAAGTTACTCTTCCTTTGGACCACTTCTTGTAGCCTCGTCTTATAATCTTTAAAAAGTTTTCCTTCAATAGCCTTTTCGTAATTATCCTTCAAAAACCTCGTAATAAAATCTTCTGCAGAGTTAAGACCCCCATCAAGATATATGCTTCCAATTATCGCCTCCATGGCATCAGCAAGAAGGGAGGAACGATTCCTTCCACCCATTGTTTCTTCACCCTTACCTAGGAGTAAGTACTGACCGAAATCTAATTTCTTTGCGCTCCTAGATAAAGATGCCTCGGATACAACTGAAGCCCTCAATCTGGACATTTCTCCTTCAGGCATATCGGAAACTTCTTTAAACAATTTGTTTGTAATGACAAAATTAAGCACTGAATCACCTAAAAACTCTAACCTCTCATTACTACTTAATCCCTCATTGCGGTGCTCATAAGCATATGAGCTGTGTGTAATAGCCTGCAATGCATTGCTATTGTCTTTATAAGTATAACCTATACAACCCTCCAGCCGCTTAATGTGCTCCAATTCCATATGCATCATAAAATGACCTCCTCTTTTATTCTTATATATGATTTAAACATTCTCTTTATAAGAGCATTTTGTGTTTCTTCTCATTCAAGTACCACTGTACAATATGTAGCGGAAGGTTCGGGCTCTTTTGCCGCAAAGAAGACAAACCACCCGAAGCTTTCTTGCAAAAACACGATTGCATAACTAATACATATAACCATATGATTAGCTCCCCACTACATATTGTACAGCTAATATTTATTAGGAAAAGATATTTCCGTATTTTACTTGTATTTCTTTAGTACTAAAACAGCATTATGACCTCCAAAACCTAAAGCATTTGAAATAGCATATTCTATATTGCTTTTTCTGCCTACGTTGGGTACATAATCCAAATCACATTCCTCATCAGGGTTTTCTAAATGTATTGTCGGCGGAATAAACCCTTCTATTAACGCCATTGTAGTAATAATAGCTTCGATACCACCTGCTGCACCTAAAAGATGCCCAGTCATTGATTTTGTAGAGCTTATAGCCAGCTTATATGCGTGTTCACCAAAAGTATCCCTTATAACCTTTGTTTCAAATAAATCATTCAAAGGTGTGGAGGTTCCATGAGCATTAATATAGTCAATGTCCTCAGGTTGTAGACCAGCATCTTTAATTGCAAACTGCATAGCCTTTACACCACCTAATCCATCAGGCCGCGGTGCAGTAATATGGTAAGCATCACAGGTTGCTCCATAGCCCACTACCTCTGCCAAAATATTAGCTCCTCTATTTAAAGCATGTTGGAGCTCCTCAATAACAAGAATCCCTGCTCCCTCTCCCATTATAAACCCATCTCGATTTTTATCAAATGGTCTGCAGGCTGTCTCAGGATTTGGATCTGTTGACATTGCCTTGGATTGGGTAAATCCCGCAAAGGACAGTTGTGTCAACGCAGCCTCTGCGCCACCTGTAATCATTACATCTGCTATATTATTCTTAATTACATGATATGCATCCCCTATTGCATGGTTCGCAGTTGCACATGCTGTTGTCACACTTTCGTTAAAACCGCATAGACCAAATCGGATAGCAATCTGTCCTGATGCCATATTTGATATCATCATTGGAATAAAAAACGGGCTTACACGTGATGGACCCTTCTCTAAAATAGTCTGCTTCTGCTCTTCTAGTGTTTGTATTCCTCCTATGCCTGAGCCTACTATAACACCAACCCTAAAAGGATCCTCTTTTGATATATCTAAACCCGATTGTTCTATGGCTAATAGGGAAGCGGCTATTGCATATTGGGTAAACTCATCCATGCGCCTTGCTTCCTTTTTATCCATGTACAATGTGGGATCAAAATCTCTAATTTCGGAAGCCACTTTTGTCTCCATTTTGCTTGTATCAAATTTAGTTACATTCGTTATTCCATTTTCCCCTTGTTTTATTGCATCCCAAAATATTTCTGTATCTTTTCCAAGGGCATGGATTACGCCCGTTCCTGTTATAACTACTCGCCTTTTCATTCAACAACCTCCTTAAACCCTCAAATAATCAATTAAAATGTATTCTATATTGTATAAAATGATTGAATCCATTTATATTTATTAATAAAAAAAGCCCCACGTTTGCGGGACTTTTCTTATTAACTGTAGTTAGGAATTCGCTTTAATATATTCGACAGCATCTCCAACCGATGCAATCTTTTCAGCTTCCTTGTCTGGTATTTCCAAATCAAATTCCTCTTCCAAAGCCATAATTAACTCCACAATATCAAGTGAGTCGGCTCCTAAATCTTCAATAAAGGAAGCCTCCATTACCACTTCATTTTCTTCAACACCAAGTTGCTCTACCACTATTTCCTTCACCTTATCAAATGCCATACTTCTCACCCCCTTCCAGACAAGAATCATATAATAATATACTTATTATTACTTTCAATAAAGATAATATTACATTACCAATCCACCGTCAATATGAATTACCTGCCCGGTGATATATTTTGCCATATCAGAGGATAGGAAACAAACTACATCAGCCACTTCAGAGGGTGTCCCTGCCCTCCTTAATGGGATTGCAGTAATATATTTTTCCTTAATTTCTTCTGACAACTGGTTTGACATATCAGTTTCAATAAACCCAGGGGCTATGGCATTACAAGTAACGCCCCATGAACCTAGTTCTTTTGCAATGGATTTAGTAAAACCAATCATCCCTGATTTTGAGGCCGCGTAATTAGCCTGACCTGCATTACCAGTCACACCTACTATTGACGTAATATTGATTATAGTGCCTGCTCTTTTTTTCATCATAAGCTTGGCTACAGCTTTTGTACATAAAAATACACTCTTAAGATTGACATCTAAAACACTATCCCAATCTTCATCGCTCATTCTTACTAGAAGTTTGTCCCTAATAATTCCCGCATTATTAACAAGAACATCAACAGTACCAAAGCTTTTTACAGCAAATTCAATAATAGCCTTTGCGTTCTCTGCACTGCTTATATCACCTTCATAAGCCTTAACACTATAGCCCTGTTCAATAAACTCTTGTTCTGTTTCAAAAATCGTTTTTGAAGTACCATTAATAACAACATTCGCACCTAATTGTGCATACTTTTTTGCAATCTCTTTGCCAAGTCCTCGGCTTGAACCCGTAATAACAACTGTTTTAGCTGTAAAATCCACTTCCAATATCACCCCTTTATCGTCCAAAAACAATTATGCTAACTCATTTAACGTATTTTCCAATGAAGCTAAATCTTCTATATTTAGAGTTTTCACACTTTTATCAGTTTTTCTTATAAAGGCACTAAGAGTTTTTCCTGCTCCAATTTCAATAAAAGTGTCAACGCCCTTTCCTATCATTGTTTTTACACAGTCTTCCCACAATACTGGATTGGATACTTGCCGAACCAAAGAATCTTTAACTTGTTCAATGCAAGGTACCACTTCACCTGTAACATTTGCAAGGACAGGCACTTTCATATCTAGTATTTCAACCTTATCCAACTCAATTTTTAGCTTTTCTCCTGCAGAACCTAAAAGGCTACAATGAAATGGTGCACTTACTGCTAGTGGTACGGCTCCTTTGGCACCTAATTCAATAGCAATTGAACTGGCTTTTGCAACGGCATCTACCTGACCAGATATTACAATCTGACCTGGACAATTAAAGTTTGCCGGTTCAACAACACCCAAATCCTTTGCTGCACCACATGCATTGAGAACCTGTTCCCTTGATAGTCCTATAATAGCAACCATTGACCCTTCTCCAATGGGAACTGCGTCTTGTATAAACTCCCCACGCTTTCTTAAAAGCTTCACAGCATCAGCAAAAGAGAATGTTTGAGCATATACATGAGCAGCATATTCTCCAAGACTTAATCCTGCAGTAAAATCGGCTTTTATGCCCCTCTTTATAAGTGGTTGGAGACACGCGATACTTGCAGTTACAATCGCTGGCTGCGTGTTTTCAGTAATTTTTAGTGTATCCTCATCTCCATCAAATACCATATGTTGCATATCAATTCCAAGGGCTTGGGATGCATCTTTAAAAACATCCGCTGATTCAGTATATTGTTTGCATATATCTTGGCCCATCCCTATATATTGCGCTCCCTGCCCAGGAAAAATAAAAGCAGTCTTCCCCATATAGCACCTCCTAAATTGTTTTCACCAAGTCATAACTATTGCACCACAAGTTAGACCTCCACCGAAGGCTACAAGTACTACTGTGTCACCCTTATTAATTCGTCCTTGTTCACATTCCATATCTAAAGCAACTGGAACTGATGCTGAAGAAATATTTCCCGTTTCTTGTAATATAATTGAAAATTTATCTTCTTCAAGTCCTAATCTTTTAGCTGCTCCATTTATTATTCTAAGATTTGCTTGATGAGGTACTATGAGATCGACATCTTCAATTTTTATGCCGGCCTTTTCAACTACAGTTTTTACAGAGTCCACCATAGACCTAATTGCAAATGTGAATACTTCACTACCATCTTGCCAGAAAACACGCTCATGCCCAGCTCTTCTTTTTTCCCTGTCTTCTTCTGAGATAAAACAACACGGAACTGTTATATTATGAGCAAGGTTACCAAAGGCAGCAAGATAACTCTCTTTTATACCATGTGTTTTCTCCACTCTTCCCAAAACTACTGCTCCCGCTGCATCACCAAATAGCACACAACTATTTCTGTTCTCCCAGTCTACAATGCGGCTTAAGCCTTCATTTGAGACAACGAGGATGTTTTTGTAATACCCTGTTAGTATAAACTGTTCGGCTACCGTTAATGCATATATAAAGCCCGTGCAAGCACCATTTATATCAAAAGCTGCTGCATTTCCAGCCTCTATATCTCTTTGGATTAAACATGCCATAGATGGAGTAAGATAGTCGGGAGTTTCAGTGGAAACAATTATCAAATCAATATCCATAGATGTAAGACCTGCATTTTTAATGGCTAGCTTTGAAGCTTGTGCCCCCATTACATACGATGGTGTATCTTCACCAATGATATGTCTAGTTTCCATACCAGTTCTTCTTACTATCCATTCATTAGTTGTATCAACCATTTTTTCAAGTTGGTAATTCGTAAGTAATCTATCAGGCAGAAATCTACCTGTTCCAAGAATGCCCACTCCAAAATCAGTCATTAGTGATATACCTCCATATTTGCAACATTTCTCAGTCTTCAATCTGCTTTTGAGCAATAGATACGAGTATAAATTTACCTCTAAATACCTCTTTCTGTTTATGGTAGATAAATACCCATACAATAAAGCTACTTTGTCTTTTTTTCTTAACAGTTGCTCGTGCAACTAGTTTTGAACCTGAATAAACAGGAATTTTATATTTAATATTGGCAACCCCTACCAATGCTACTTCTGCATCTATAACGGAAATAGCCAAGGATTCGGCCATTGAATAAATATAGTGACCTCTTACAATTTTGGATTCAAAAAACACCATTTGATCGGTGGTATCCAAAATAGATATTCCACTTTCACCAAGATTTATTTCTACTATTTCTCCAATAATTTCATCTACATGTAAAGCTCTTACTTTTTGGTGGTTTGATGAAGCTACTTCCTTGATCCTCTCACGAAGCTCTGGAATGCCAAGCTCCAACCTATCAAGACGTACAGTCGGAACACTGACTCCAAAATAATCAGCAATATCCTCATCTGTCATAAACGGATCTTCTTTAACCTTCTCCAAAAACCGCTTATGCCTCTCCTTTTTACCTCTTGAACTCTTATTCAATGATAACACCCGCTCCTAAGTATATGTATTATTATGTTTTATTACCTGATAATATTCCCTGTTGATAATTAGTATATACTATTTTCCATTACATTGCAATTATTTTTTTTATAAAAAGCTTTTCGATGTGACACCAGTTATACAGAGAGGTATAGCTTGTGCAATATAAGGAAAATTTATTATTCACATGTATATCTCAATTTAAGTAGGGGGAGATTCGGGTGCTTTTGTTGACGCCAGGGCAATGCTCCGAAGTCCATGCTGCCTACCCTACATATTAAAC
>DASRMZ010000355.1:0-4630 GCA_035647675.1 Thermoclostridium sp.
GAAAAATATAATGTAAGAGGTGTGTATAATGAAAAAAGAACAAATTATAACAAAAATTCGCGATACAGGGCTAGTCGCTGTAGTTAGAGCTGAAAATGAGGACAAGGCTCTTAGAATTACAGAAGCTTGCCTTGAAGGCGGTGTCCCGGCAATTGAAATTACGTTTACAGTGCCTGGAGCACACAAGGTAATTGAAAAACTGGCGAATCGTTTTACAGATGAGCAGATTATTCTCGGAGCGGGAACAGTGCTGGATCCAGAAACAGCAAGAATTGCGATTTTATCTGGCGCTAAATTTGTTGTGAGTCCATCTTTAAATGTGCAAACAGTAAAACTGTGTAACAGGTACCGTATTGCTTGTATGCCTGGTGCAATGACTGTGCGTGAAGTTGTGGACTGTCTTGAAGCAGGAGCTGATATTATCAAGGTTTTCCCCGGAGAACTATTTGGTCCACAAATAATTAAATCTATAAAAGGACCAATTCCACAGGCAGAATTAATGCCAACTGGGGGGGTTACTCTGGATAACGCTGCAGAATGGATTAAGGCTGGTGCAATTGCGTTGGGTGCTGGCAGCAGCTTGACGGCAGGCGCAAAGACGGGGGATTACGCAAAAATAACCGAAACAGCTAAATTGTTTATTCAAAACATTAAAAAGGCAAGAGCTTAAAATTATATGGAAGGGGCTGTTATTTATGTCAATACTAAATGTTAAACCCAAAGGTGAATGTTTATTTGATTGTATTTCTTTAGGCGAAGTAATGCTAAGGCTTGATCCCGGTGAAGGACGTATTCGTAATACGCGTTCATTTACTGCTTGGGAGGGCGGTGGAGAGTACAATGTAACTCGTGGATTGAAAAAATGTTTTGGTATGGATACTGCAGTTGTAACTTCATTTGCAGACAATGATGTGGGGTATTTGTTGGAAGACTTCATCATGCAAGGCGGAGTTGACACACAATATATTAAATGGGTTCCTTACGATGGAATTGGTCGAAATGTTAGGAACGGCTTAAATTTTACAGAGCGTGGATTTGGTGTTAGGGGTGCTTTAGGGGTTTCAGATCGTGCTAATACAGCAGCAGCAGCTTTGAAAAAAGGCGACATTGACTGGGAAACCATATTCGGTAAACATGGAAGCCGTTGGTTTCATACAGGTGGTATTTTTGCTGCCTTATCTGAAACAACACCTGATGTCGTAATTGAAGCAGTACAAATTGCAAAAAAATATGGTACGATTGTTTCATATGATCTTAATTATAGACCTTCATTATGGAAGAACTTCGGTGGCCAGAAAAAAGCTCAGGAAGTTAATAGAGAGATTGCAAAATATATTGACGTTATGATTGGCAACGAAGAAGACTTCATTGCATCCTTAGGCTTTGAAGTAGAAGGTAATGATGAGAGTCTTAAAGAATTAAATTTAGATGGTTACAAAAAAATGATTAACCAAGCCGTTAAGACATATCCTAACTTTAAGGCTGTTGGGACAACATTAAGAACAGTGCATACAGCAACAGTTAATGACTGGAGTGCAATGTGTTGGGCGGATGGAGAGATATACAAGGCAAAAGATTATAACAAGCTTGAAATTATGGATCGTGTAGGTGGCGGCGACAGCTTTGCTTCCGGTTTCATTTATGGACTTATGACAACTGGAGACCCCGAAAAATCAGTGAATTATGGTGCAGCTCATGGTGCGTTGGCTATGACAACACCGGGAGACACCTCAATGGCAAGTGTGAAGGAAGTAGAAAATCTAATGTCAGGTGGAAGTGCCAGAGTTGTTAGATAACCTTTAAGGTACCATGTGGGGGTATGCCGTTTAATTAGGTAGAAGCTTTTTCAAGCATTTAGCTTACGGCGAGCCCCCATATGAGTACTTGACTCTTTCGTATGGCGTGTTCTGTGGCGTTACATATTTTAAGTTACATTGTACAATACGTTTTGGTTATGCATGAAAGTATTTCACCACATATTGTACAAGAAACTGACGGAATTTTTTGTTGGAGGTAATTTTCTATGATAATAACACTTAAAAAAGAAGCAGACAAAAAACAGCTTGATAAACTTACTGATTGGCTTAGAAGTCAAAATCTAAATGTTCACATAAGCGACGGTGAATATTTCACAATAGTTGGACTTATCGGTGACACAAGTAGCCTTGATATTGACCTCATAAAAGGCCTTGGTATGGTTGAGAACGTTACTAGAATATCAGAACCCTTTAAAAATGCCAACAGAAAATTTCATCCTGACGATACGATTGTGAAAATAGGATCAGTCAAAATCGGAGGCGGTCATTTTCAAATGATAGCTGGGTCGTGCTCTGTTGAATCAAGGGAGCAGATTTGTTCTATTGCAAGAGATGTTAAAAAGGCTGGGGCAAAGCTATTAAGAGGTGGAGCCTTTAAGCCGAGGACATCACCCTATGCATTTCAGGGCTTAAGGGAAGAGGGAATAAAGCTTTTAAAAGAGGCGAAAAAAGAAACAGGTCTGCCCATAGTTACTGAGATTATGAATACTTCTCACCTTGAGCTTTTTGAAGATGTTGATGTTTTGCAGGTTGGTGCTCGAAATATGCAAAACTTTGAACTTCTTAAAGAGCTTGGCAGAATCAAAAAACCTATTTTGCTAAAACGTGGCCTTGCCAATACCCTTCAAGAGCTTCTAATGAGCGCAGAGTATATTATGGCAGGTGGTAATGAAAATGTTATTCTATGTGAAAGAGGAATACGCACATTTGAAACATCCATGAGAAATACACTTGATATTTCTGCTGTTCCAATGCTAAAAAAGATGTCGCATCTACCTGTTATTGTTGACCCAAGCCATGCATCGGGTATTGCAGATTTGGTTCATCCTCTCTCTTTGGCGATTGCAGCAGTTGGTGCAGATGGGATTATGGTTGAAGTTCACAACGATCCCCAAAATGCTCTTTGTGATGGTCCCCAATCACTCACACCAGATAAATTTGCAGCTCTATCAAAGGATATTCAAAAAATACTTGTGATTGTCGGCAAAACAACAGATTAAGAGGTGGGTAAAATGATAATTGGATTGGTCGGTTTAGGTCTTATCGGTGGATCAATGGCAAAGGCTATTAAAGAAAACACACAGCATAGTATTCTAGGCTATGACATTAAATTAAGTGAAATTTATGCCGCAAAGCTTGTTGGTTCTATTGATGGTGAGCTTGACGATGATACAATTGGCACCTGCGATATGATAATAGTTTCTATCTATCCGCAGGGTACTATAGATTATATAAAAGAAAAGGCGGAAAAATTCAAAAAGGGTGCAATAGTCATCGACTGTGGTGGAACAAAAGCCAAGGTTTGTGAGGAGCTCTATCCTGTCGCAGATAGGAACGGTTTTGAGTTTATTGGCGGCCATCCAATGGCTGGGACACAGTTTTCAAGCTTTCGCTATTCAAAGGCTACTTTATTCAAAGGGGCAACTATGCTTTTAGCTCCACAAGAGAGCACGTCTATACACACAAGAGAAAGGGCGAGAGATTTATTCCTGGAAACGGGTTTTGGCAGAGTGCAGTTCACTACTCCTCAACAACACGACAGGATTATAGCATATACCTCTCAGCTTCCTCACATTATTTCAAATGCTTACGTCAAAAGCCCTAATGCGCAAGACCAAAGAGGATTTTCGGCAGGCAGCTACAAGGATTTATCCCGTGTTGCAAAGCTAAATGAACCAATGTGGACAGAGTTGTTTTTAGAGAACAGAGAAAACATTATTTATGAAATTGATACTCTTATAGAAAACCTTAAGCAGTATAGTGATGCAATCAAAGCTAATGATGCTCAAGCGCTTATCGAACTTTTAAGAGATGGAACACAGAAAAAAGAAATTGCTGATAAACGAGTTATAGACAATAAGCGTTAATACTTCGGTTAGTTGTGGTGTTATTATTGCGCAAGTGTGCTCCCGAAATGCAGGATTATGCACAAAATGCCATGCTTAAAGTACCATTACACAATATATAGTGGGGGGCACCCACGCACATGACAAGATATTGTGTTGCAGCGTACGAAAATATAATATCAAACAATGCTCATAAACCTGTTGACAAATGTCGAATCGCATGGTAAACTAAAAAAGCTGTCGCCGAAAAAGCCATCTAAACTGGCAAAACAAGTGGTTTGGCGTGTGTTCAATATAAATCACTTTGTATAAAAAGACGATAGCAGATAACAAAAATTGGCAGACATATTTATTTGACAACAGAACTGATATGTGTTACAATTATTATCCCGAAGCCGACGCTTTAAAGTTGTTTATACAACAGTTAATAAAAAGTAAAAGGTGAAGGGCAATCGGTTAAGAGCCGAAACTGGACATTGAAAATTGAACAGTGCAATGGTATGTGAAAACATACCAAGGTGTGTATGAATTGTTGAAAACAATCCATGCTATGCTTTACATGACTAGCTCATGTGCTTAGCGAGATTTATTAGGTTCAACAAGGCTATACATTAATTGACGAATCCGTTAATTCAAGTACTTTTTTTGCCAAACAACATACTGTGAAGCAAAGCAAAGTACAATTTAAACACTTTGAGATTTTGGAATGCGATACGTATTTTTAATCAAGTATTAAATAAGACGTTA
>DASRMZ010000356.1:0-2305 GCA_035647675.1 Thermoclostridium sp.
CGATTGTTTTAGTTGTGGAAGTCTTGACAAGAGTAAAAGAGTTGAAGCAAGCAACGGACTTTCTTTCAGATACGGTTGTAGAAACGGATACACTTGCGGATGGGTTATTAAAGACAGGCCCGAAAAATCACAACTTAGCACAATGGGATGTAGTAATTGGATAGACAGGCAAAAGGAAGAACAACTAACAATAAATGATTGGTTGATGATGTAGGAGGAAATATGAAAATCAAAACAGAACTATTCAATGATAATTTCCAAAATTACAAGCGTTACGGAATACCCAAGGCTCAACTTGTGGTGGCGGATATCCCATATAATCTAGGTAAAAACGCATACGCAAGTAGTACAGAATGGTACATAGACGGTGATAATAAAAAAGGCGAAAGCAAGAAAGCAGGCAAGCAATTCTTTAACACTGATAGCAACTTTAACATAGTCGAGTATATGCACTTTTGCAGCAAGTTGCTCAAAAAGGAACCAAAGGAAAAAGGCAAAGCACCTGCAATGATTGTATTTTGTGCGTTCGACCAAATGCACATGGTTATTGAAACAGGTAAGAAATACGGATTCCCCAACAGCTACCCTTTATTCTTTATCAAAAATTATTCAGCACAGGTCCTTAAAGCCAATATGCGAATAGTAGGGGCAACTGAACACGCAGTTGTTTTATACAGGGATAAGCTACCTAAATTCAATAACGGTAGGCAGATAGGCGAGGATGGGAAACCGATAACAGGCACAGGCAAGATGATATTCAATTGGTTTGAGTGGAAGAAAGACGGTAAGGAATATCCCAAAATCCACCCAACACAAAAACCAGTAGCAGTATTGAAAAGGTTAATTGAAATCTTTACTGATGAGGGTGATGTAGTAATTGACCCATGTGCAGGGAGTGGAACAACACTAAGGGCAAGTAAAGAACTTAATCGGCACAGTTATGGGTTTGAGATAATGAAGGATATGTGCAAGAGAGCCAAAGAAGAAATGCTAGTACTACCCGAAGATAACCAAATAAACTTAATGGATTTTATCTCATAGAGGGAAAGGAGCAATATGATTAAAGGAAACCCCAGATTTGGATATGAACTAATTTGTGACATATGCGGTTATATGGTAACAGGATTTGATGATTTTGATGAAGCTGTCGAATACAAGAAAGATAACGGATGGAAAAGCGAAAAACACAAGGGCGAATGGGAAGATATTTGTCCAGAATGTCAGGAGGGATAAGGATGAAAGCACCGAAAAGATTTATAAAATTTATAGAACAAGAAAAAAATATAGACGAAGTTATTGACTGGGTTATGGAAGTGTCAGATGAAGAAATGGAAGTTGGCGATGTAGGACTTGCCGACAAGCCAACAGGAGATTGTCAAGGTGACTATGAATATTGTGACCAAGTAGAACATGCATCTGAAAGTGGAGTATATGCTTTTAGTGGAAGATATTATCATAAACTTGAAGATAGTGACTTGTGGTTAGTTTACGAATATTATATGTGTGCTTAGGAGGGATAGCATGGGAAGATTAATCGACGCAGACAAATTTATAAGCTGGTTAGATTGCGGACATCTAAGAAATCCATCAGAGAAATGTCTTAGCGAGCTAAACGTAAAAAAGATGATTGATAACCAACCAACCGCCTATGATGTGGATAAAGTTGTAGAGCAGTTAAGCCTATCGGAATTTGACTTGGACGAAAAACCTCATGTCGTATTAAACGAAGTGATTTCTATAGTGAAAGGAGCTGTCAAGGATGAATAATCAAGATGCAATAAAGAGACTTAAAAATATAGTAGAATATTGGACTTGCAGACCAACAGAGATAGAAGCTGCCAAGCTAGCAATATCTGCCCTAGAAAAGCAGATACCGAAGAAACCACTGGATATAAAAATGTTGTTTGTTCCGCACAGTACGCTGATTAAAAGTGTTTATGGTAAATGTCCTATATGCGATACAGTGCAAGCAGATGACGAGTACTGTCAACATTGCGGTCAAGCACTAGATTGGGGAATAAGGATGAATAAGCAAGAGATTGAAAAGGCTATTGAAACACTAAAAGATATGAAAGGTGTATTTGATACAAGAGGCCATAAGCAATATTCTTTATCTGCCTTAGATTTAGCAATATCATCACTAGAAAAACAGATACCGAAGAAACCTAGGGCGAAGCATTATGAAGACGAAAGAGAACCAGCATATATAAAATATAAATGCCCTAATGGGTGTGGAAGTAGATATAGATTACTCGATAATGTTGAAAAATATTGTATGAATTGTGGGCAAGCAATAGATTGGGAG
>DASRMZ010000357.1:0-2144 GCA_035647675.1 Thermoclostridium sp.
GAGACGTCCTGGAAAAATAGGTGTTGCCGGTTATTTATTCCTCCTTAGCTCAGTGGTAGAGCATTCGGCTGTTAACCGAAGGGTCGCTGGTTCAAATCCAGCAGGGGGAGCCATAAAAGGACGACAAAACGGATACAATCCGGAGTCGTCCTTTTTTGTGTCTTGAAATGCTGATATGACTAGGTTTTAGGGTAGAAGAGAAAAATACAAAAGGGTGCAATTTAGGCTTAATATCTGATTATTCAGCTGTTTTCTGCACCTTTTTATTTGCTCGTGAAACCAACTACACGAAACTCGGAGTTTCGTATCGCTAGTTTTGTTTCGTGTAGCTAGTATGGCTTTCGTGTAGACAGTCTACTCAAAAGAAAAAAGTTTTGTGTGGCGAGTTTGGATTGTGGATTTCAGAGTATGAGATAGAGCAACATTACTTGCGTAAAATTTTCAAGTTGATATACTTAAACTATATTCAATATAGAGGTGAGAGATGATTATTTTTGCATAGCTAAATCTGTTTAACTTGAAAAACAAGGAGTTTGTTATGCAACTTTTATCGCTGAAGAATTTTGATGTGTCCATCAGCGGACATTTTTTATTTCATATTGATCAATTACATATAGAATCCGGTGATAGGATTGGTCTCATTGGTGCCAATGCATCTGGTAAAACGACATTTTTAGAAACAATTCTTTATCCTGAAGAATACAACACCAGTGGACTTTTTGTACGCAATGGTCTTTGGTCATATTTTGAACAAAGAAGGTTTGTTCTTCCGGAGCTTCCTAATTCTGAGCAGATTAGCAGATGGGGGATTCTGGCGTTAACATATCGAACAGATCAGAATTTTTCTGGAGGTGAAGAAGCCAGAATTAAACTTGCGCAAGTTTTTTCTGAGCCGCATGATATTTTGGTCTTGGATGAACCGACGGCCCATTTAGATGGGAAGGCTTTGCTGGAATTTAAACGACAACTTTCTAATGAGGAAACTTTTATCCTAGTATCTCATGATCGGCAATTTCTCAACGAATTCTGTACAAGAAGTCTGGTTATTCAAGACAATCAGCTGATTGACTTTCCCGGCAATTATGATGATTGGAAAATTTGGAATGAATTGAAGAATCAAACTCAGTGGGATGAATACGAAAAAGCTCGTCAGGAGAAACAGAGACTCCTATTTGTTTTGCAGGAGCAGAAAAGTAAAGCTGCAAAAACGCAGAAAAAGCCTAAGAATTTGAGCCGTTCTGAGTTAAAAGCAAGGGAATTTGGCGCTGTAGGAAAATCGATAGGTGGCAAGCAGAAAAGCATATCCGCTGCTGCTAGAAATACAGAGAAGAGGATAGAACGATTGGGTGATCTTAAGAAACCTACTTTATCACCTAAAATCCGGCCTGATTTTAATATTACCGACCCACCTCAGAATAAAGTGATCATAGAAATCAAGTCTTTGAATTTTGCTTATCCCAACTCTGATAATCTGTTTAACGAACTATCATTTTGTTTGAAGCGGAATACGAGGGTAGCACTTATTGGTGAAAATGGTGTTGGCAAGTCTACATTGTTAAAATTGATTATGCAGGGTCATCCTGATATTCGAGCCGTTCCTAAGGCTAAGTTCGGCTATTTTGACCAGTCTTTCGGAGACATACGTTTTGAAAAGAACATTCTCGAAAATATTCATAGTACAAGCATCCAGCACGAAAGCATTAATCGTAATGTGCTTGCACGCATGGGTTTCCCTGCAGATGTTTTAGAGAAAAAAGCAGGTGTTCTTTCCGGTGGAGAGCTTACCAAGCTTAGCTTTGCCAAGCTATTTGTCTCTGATTTTAATGTTTTATTAATTGATGAGCCAAGTAACTATCTAGATATTCCATCCTATGAAGCAATCGAATCTCTCTTACTGGATTTTGAAGGAACGATGCTTTTTTGCAGCCATGATTCATATTTTGTCAGCGCTATTGCTGATGAGGTATGGGAGTTAAAAAATAAGAGAATGTGCCAAGTACGATGAGGTTATAAGTAAGTAAACAAGAGAGCTGTAATGAGTATTGGGTGGCGAGGAAATTTCCTGTGGATATACGGAAAAGCTGGCATTAGGCTAGTACAATCTTTTTTCTTTTCCCGCTTCTCAGATGAAAAATCAGAGTTTT
>DASRMZ010000358.1:0-2256 GCA_035647675.1 Thermoclostridium sp.
TGCTACTAGTTTTCTGTTTTCTGCTCCAACATGTTCTTCTAAAACGGTAAACTCAGCTTTAATTCTTCTTGCCTCTCTTATATAAGGATATTTAGCCATTCCATCTAAAGTGCCCATTATATCGCCTCTGAGTCTTAATCCTGCCCATCCTTCACCTCCGTCAGGTCGTGGAGCTTCGGTTTGCAACCAATAGAAAAGAGATAGGTTTTGTCGTTTCGCAGCAGCAACATGTTTGTTGAACTCTTCTTCTGATTCATCAATTAAATTACCCAATAAATAATCATTTTGTGGCCAGTTTACTACTGTTATACCACCATCATAAGTTCCCTTTACAAAATTGTTTTCATTAATAATGCGTCTGTAATTCCATAAATTAAGAGTATCACCCAATGATATTCCTTCGGGATGGAATCCAAGTTTTTTTGGCTCTAATGTGCGTGGGTTAGAATAAGTCAAATCTAACATCTTGCCAGACCATGCAGGTTCCATTTTTGGAACATATTGGCTCCAAAAATCATAATCCTTTGGACGATCTATAACATTGTTTATACCTGCTTGATAGTCCATAGCAAAACAAACAGTAAAAGCTTGATTATTCTTCGGGTCAGCTTTCTCTGCGGCATGTAATTCGTTTGTTTGGCTTTTTGCTTCAGTACCTGTTATATATTCCGTGCCTGTTAGTGGTAATAGGTCTCCACACTCTGTAGCATCAACAAAATAAGGGGCTGATAACACCTTAGGAAATCCTGTCTTTAAACAAACTATCTCTAGGGCTTTAACTGAATCGGCAATTACATCTGCTTTTCTGATCTTATGCTCAGTTAATACCATCAACTTCCCTGTACTAATGTAAGGTGCTAACATCTCTGTTAATACTGAAACCGCTACGCGTGGTTCGTGACATAAACGCGAAACCCCAGCATCGCCCGGATTCAGATGTTCTCTAGCTTGTGCATCAGCTGTCAATGGGTAGTTCCTTTTGTAATATGCTCTCACCTTAGTACGAAACTCTCTGTATGAAGCTGGCGCCCCATGGGTTTCAATCCACTGATGCTCATCTGGTGGAACACCTTGTTGAGATAGTTGTCCACCAATCCAGTCTGTTTCTTCCGTCAGAATAACTGATAGCCCATTTCTACATGCTGCTAAAGCAGACGCACATCCTCCCAAGCCTCCACCAATAATCACAACGTCAGCTGCAGCCTCTTTCTCAATTGATTGGTTACTGCTTTTTCTGCCAAATGATTTATTGATTCTAGGTGCTAATGTATTACTTTCGAGTAGTGCCGAACCCCCTAATAAAGCTGTATAGGTTATGAAATTGCGTCTATTCATTCTCGTTTATTATATAAGGTGTATTTATAGTATGTATTCTTAGTTTGGTCAAGAAAAATATAAATTAGATAGCGTCTGCCGCATTATTCATCACATCTTTATAAATATATTTTCTAGCAGCTAATAGGGGTTAATCTACACCTTTCACATTCATCTTTAGTGTATAGATACCTTTCCGTGCAGTGACAAATAATATATCACGTTTCTTACCTCCAAAACAAATATTTGAAGGCGATTCGGGATAGTCTATTTCTTCTATTAGTTCTCCATCGCTATTGTACACCCATACTTTGTCATAGGTAAGATAAACGTTGCCCTCATTATCAATTGTCATTCCATCCGAGCCATGTGGTGCGAAAAATGTTTTGTTGATCAATTCTCCATCAATTTGAATATCATATTTCCAAATCTTTTTGTCCTCTATATCGGCAACGTACAAGGTCTCCCCATCAGGTGTTCCTATTAATCCATTGGGTGTTTTGAAATCATCAATCACACGACTAATTTCTCCTGAAGGTGATAGGTAATAGACACCTCGTACATCTTGAATCTCTTTTTGTTCATCGGGCCACCAACTACGGTGATAATAAGGGTCGGTAAAGTAAATACCTCCTTCTTGATCTATCCATAAATCATTTGGACCATTGAGATGTTTGTTGCCGAATATTTCAAAAATAGGGATCAAGTTTTTATTTTCATCAAAGTAGGCAATTTTATTTTTCTCATCAGCACATGTCACTAGCTGATTGTCGGAGTTGAAATACATTCCATTTGAACGTCCAGTTCCTTCTAACCAAAGAGCAACTCCTTCATTCTCATCCCATACATAAATTCTATCGTTTGGCTGATCTGTGAAATAAACTCGCCCATCTGATGCAACAGCGGGACCTTCTGTAAAAGCAAACCCCGAACCTGCTTGTT
>DASRMZ010000359.1:0-2141 GCA_035647675.1 Thermoclostridium sp.
CCTCTAAATCAACACCCAAGGCTTTTTCTAAGTTTTCGATAACCATATCTTGATTTAAACCTGAGATTCCGCATGTCAAAATCAGTAAATTACATTTAGTTTTTTAGTATAAATATCAGGTTCAAACCCCATCCAATTAAGTAATTTAAATATAATTGGTGGAGTAGCATCTGGTAGTATAAGCTCACCCTCAAAAATATAAACTAAGACGGTCTCAAATAGCTCCAGTATAGTCTTTACAGAGGGACGATAAGCCTTTTGTCCTCCAGGTTGGGGTAGATATTCATCATTATCACTAAGAGATTTTCTTACTCGATACTCTAGATAAGATGCAATTAGCAGCACAAGTATAAAGACATAGCCTAACGCTTCTACTCTTTCTACAGTTTTAAGATAAACTGGACCTAAGTATACTGGACTTTTGAGAAGCTTGAATGATTGCTCTATTGAGTTTTGCTGCTTATACTCGGTGAGTATAAATTCATTAGAATAAACCGCCTCATCCAAGAGCGAAGTAATCAAAACAAATGTGGATTCCATAAAAAGATCCTTTTCACAGTGCATAGAATATCGTTCTCCAATGGTATGGGAAACATGATAGCTAATGATTTCCTCATACGAATCATCCTTTTTTGGTTTTCCTTTTTTGTAGTATTTTCTTTTTACTCGTTCTTCTAGCTGAGTTTCAATAGGATAATGTAATTCCTCTACTTTTTTAATGAATACAGCACTTTCATTTAGTGCATCCTCCGCACAGGCAAATTCCTTCTTAAAAAGACGATTTGCCTCTTTATTTAAGCCTTTTTCCTCTTTGCACCACCGTTTTTGTAATGTCCTTTCTTTCTGCTTTCTAAGGGCAGTAGAATGAACAACGACAAAACGATGAGGATTTTCTTCAATGGTATCCTGAAAACTGAAAACTTTGTAATGCGCTGTATCTTCCCGAGGAGTATCACTTAACTGTCCAACATCCTGCCAATTGGCTCCGTGCCAAGCTCCTTCTTTCCATTGGGTAACACAAGCAAAAGTTTCAGGAAACCTAGATATATACTGAATTCCCTTTAGTTGTTTAAGAGACTCATATGAAGAAACTGTAGCAGAATCCCCTACAAAGATAATATCTTTGTATTCTTGTTTCTCGAAAAACTCTTTTGCTTCTACTATTGCATCAGGATTCCACTCTTTATCAGAGGTATTTCCAGACAGTAATTGACCCATCACTGGTAGACCATTCTGCTGTACAGCAGCACCAATTTTAAACTGCTTTAGGTCTGGGCGATGATCTTTGCTATGTCCGTGGTTTATTGAAAAATCACCCTCGGTTTCTTCTTCATACCTTCCTTCCACTGATATGGATGTGGTATCAAAGTGTAAACTTTCTATCGGTAGGTCATGAGCCTGTAACATAGTTAAACAAACACGGCTAACCATATCCTTCATATTTATTTTTGTCAGTTTATCTAAAGCCCGACCATATGCATCATCATTAAGTTGTTCTGCTGTTATGTCACTGTCTGCCAGCATGAATTCAATCTTTTGTCTACTCCAATATTCTTCAAGCTTCCACAAAGGCTTTCTTCCGTGTATAATACTTACTATAAGGGTTTCAATTAAAAACCCTGGTGATATCTTGGAGTTATCAGGCCTCCAGGTTACCATATTATTTACTGTTTCTGCTATCTTCGCAATCCGACACAGTTCGAAGAGAATCGGTATGCTTGATGCATTGTAACCTTCGATTTTCCGTATGCTGTTATTATCCAAGATAATCCACTCCCATTATCATTATACTGGATATATTCGGCATAAACTTGGGAAATCCTTTTGGATATAAATGTAAATATCATTGGCTATATTTGACATGCGGAGACTGGGATACACCATTCCCATGTACTTTAAATACTATATAAAGATTATATATGCGGGAGTGATATATGTGAAAATAAGAAGACCAAACTTTTTAATAATCATGGTTGATGAGCAACGCTTCCCTCCTTCCTATGAGATAGAACCTATAAAAGAATGGCGCAGAGAAAAATTACATGCTCAAAACTTCCTCCTTAGGAATGGCGTTGAATTTTTAAATCATTATGCTGCAAGCACAGCGTGTGCCCCCAGCAGAGCTTCAATATATACAGGTC
>DASRMZ010000360.1:0-2318 GCA_035647675.1 Thermoclostridium sp.
ATGAAGGAATAGAGCTATGTAGAAAAGAAAATGTTGACATTGTGTTGGCGGTAGGTGGAGGAAGTGCTATTGATTCAGCGAAGATGATAGCAGTAGGGGCAGCCAATGATTGTGACCCATGGCTATTTTCAACCAAGCAAAAAACTCCCAAGCATGCTTTGCCAATTGCCACCATTCTTACTCTTTCAGCAACGGGTAGTGAGGCCAGCGCATCGGCAGTTATTACAAATGAAAAGCTTAAGCTTAAACGTGGATATAATTCTGAGTTTAATAAACCCCTATTTTCAATATTAAATCCAGAATTAACGTTCACCGTTTCCCCATATCAAACGGCTTGCGGAATAGTTGATATAATTATGCATACATTGGAGCGCTATATAACGGTAGAAGGGGAAGCCGATGTCACAGATCGTGTTGCTGAAGCTGTATTAAAATCAACAATCCAAGCGGGAAAGGTAGCAATGAAAAACCCACAGGATTATGATGCAAGAGCTACGCTTATGTGGGCAGGCACCTTGTCACACAATGGACTAACGGGATTGGGCAGGGATTACTACATGGTATCTCATCAAATAGAGCATGAAATAAGTGGAATGTTTGAAGAAGTTGCTCATGGGGCAGGGCTGGCAGTTCTTTTTCCAGCTTGGGCAAAATACGTATATAAATACAACATTCCAAGGTTTTGTCAATATGCAGTTCGTGTATGGAATTGTGAAATGGATTATGCAAATCCGGAGAATACAGCTATAGCGGGTATAGAAGCAACTGCAAAATACTTTAAAGAGATTGATATGCCATCGTCACTTAGTGAATTCAACATTTCGGAACACAGTTTTGAGGAAATGGCTGAAAAGTGTACAAACTATGGTGAGCGTGGATTACCTGGATTGATTGAATATGGGAAAAAAGAAATAATTGATATATTAAAATTAAGTATGTAATTATATTTGTACACCATTATTATAATACCCTGAAAAACTATATTTTCTATTAGAAAAAGCCGAGCACATATTTGTGTTCGGCTTTAAACTAATATTTCATAAGTATATGATAAATTGTGAACTACCCTCTGTTACGCCTTTATCCCTCGACACTTAAAGTGCCGGGGAATATTTTTTATTGCGCAATACAGGCACTTAGTGCTGCGTCTGCTGCGGACGCTGCATCCTCAGAGTATAGGTCAGCACCGATACTAGCTCTAAAACTATCCGTTACAGGTGCACCACCTATCATTACTGTAACCTTATCAGATAAGGAAGACTCCCTTACCTTCTCTACTATATTTTTCATCTCAGTCATAGTAGTGGTTAAAAGAGCAGAGCATGCGATGACATCTGCATTATTTGATATGGCTGACTCTACAAACTTTTCTGCTGAAACATCCACCCCTAAGTCTATAACATCAAGGCCTTTGCCTTCCATCATCATGCGTACAAGGTTTTTTCCTATGTCATGCAAATCGCCCTTGACTGTACCTATTACTACTTTGCCCTTTGCCTTAACTCCAGAGCTTACCAAAAGTGGTTTCAACAATCCTGTACCAATATTCATTGCGCGAGCTGCAATAAGTACATCCGGAACGTATACTTCATTGTTTTTAAACTTCGCACCAATGATATCCATCCCGTGTAATAAGCCTTCTTCAAGAATCTTATTAACATCAATGCCTTCATCGATAGCTTTTTGGACCAGTTCCTTTACATCCTTTGCTCTACCTTTTTGCAAATTTTCAGAAATTTCATTTAGCAAATTCATACAATCACCTCATAATAATTATTATCATGCATTTCTATGTGGCAGTCAACTAAAATATGGCTATTAGAAAAGCACTTATAAATACTCTATAAAAGCATATTCTTTGTAGATCATACATTAGATACAGTATTAGTTATTGAAATAATTTACGTTTTTTTGTAAATCCTTATACTTTTGCTCCCCTTTACAGGCGGGAATTTTTATGATACGCTTACTTAGTATTTTAATAGCCCTTCAGCTCGGTTATTGGAACACTCCGACCGAAAACTGTGCTGATGGCGATAAATTAGAAAGGAGTAAGTAAAGTGGAAAAATTAACGAAACAAGAAATCATCGAAAAGTATAAGCTTAGTGATGGCGATACCGGTTCACCTGAAGTCCAGATAGCTTTATTGACATATCGCATTGCTAATCTTACCGAGCATTTAAAACTCCACAAGAAGGATCACCATTCAAGAAGAGGATTATTAAAAATGGTAGGTCAAAGACGTGGTCTTTTAAACTATCTTATGAAAAAAGACATTAATCGGTACCGTGAAACAATTGCCAAGTTAGAACTTAGA
>DASRMZ010000361.1:0-4686 GCA_035647675.1 Thermoclostridium sp.
CTGTACGATAACCATATATTGTACAACTAATATTTATTATGGTTACATAGCAAAGACCTTCCTCATCCATCCCCTACCTATGCTTTCACTGCCGTGAATAAGGTAGCCTAGAGGTAAGGGTATTCTTCTTGATCTATGATAAAGACTGAAATGGTTAAATTTTTTAGTCAGGTGGGGCCTTTTTCCATCCAACTTACTATTAAACCGTCGAAAATGAAAAAAAGCCTTGAAAAACTCCTTCATATTGTATACATTATTTATAGGGAGTGCGCAACTGACGGAAAACGTCTGAAGAAAGACGTGGCAGGATCACCTGCAGGGAGCGCACAGTATTTAGCGCCGACCGTCTGGGCAAGCCATTAAGGTTTGTTCAGGCGTCTTTTTATTTTTAAGAACTATTGGGGGAGGTTATTAGCGTGAATAAGTTATCATTAGAGCAGGAGCTCAGATCAAACTCATATCCAGGACGTGGCATTGTCCTTGGCAAGTCCAAAAATGGTAGTAAGGCAGTAGCAGCATATTTTATCATGGGAAGAAGCACAAACAGCCGGAACAGGATATTTGTAGAAGACGGTGAAGGAATTCGTACACAAGCCTTTGATCCTTCCAAACTGACAGACCCAAGCCTGATTATCTACGCCCCTGTGAAGGTTCTTGGCAACAAAACAATAGTAACAAATGGCGATCAAACCGATACGATTTTTGATAATATGGATAAGCAGTTCACATTCGAACAGTCATTGCGCTGCCGCGAATTTGAGCCCGACAGCCCCAACTACACCCCTCGCATTTCAGGTATTATGCATATTGAAAACCAAGATTTCAATTACGCGATGTCTATTTTGAAGACAAGCAATGGCAACCCTGTTTCGTGTAATAGGTTTACCTTTGCTTACGAAAAACCCCTTGCCGGGCAAGGACATTTCATCCACACCTATATGCATGACGGCGATCCACTGCCAAGCTTTTGTGGAGAACCCAAGCTTGTTGACATTCAAGATGACATTGACGCATTTACAAGCATGATTTGGGATAGTCTAAACCAAGAAAACAAGGTATCCTTATTTGTTCGCTTCATTAATATCGCCACAGGAAAATATGAAACAAAGATCATTAATAAAAACAAATAATGAGAATATGAAAAGAGGTGCAACATGAACGAAATAGAACTAAAGTACGGCTGTAATCCAAATCAAAAACCGTCAAAAATATTCATGGAAAACGAAAGCCAACTTCCCGTTACAGTGCTCAATGGAAAACCCGGGTATATTAATTTTTTAGATGCCTTCAACGGTTGGCAACTCGTTAAGGAATTAAAGGAAGCTACAGGCCTTCCGTCAGCAACATCCTTTAAGCATGTGTCACCAGCAGGTGCCGCTGTAGGCCTTCCACTGTCCGATGTGCTTTCCAAAATATACTGGGTAGATGACCTTGGGAAGTTATCCCCTCTTGCATGTGCATACGCAAGAGCCCGAGGTGCCGACAGAATGTCATCCTTTGGAGATTTTATTGCTCTGTCCGATGTCTGTGATATTGATACTGCCAAGCTGATCAAGCGTGAGGTTTCAGATGGAATTATCGCCCCCGGATATACGGATGAGGCATTGGAGATTTTAAAGTCAAAGAAAAACGGTAACTATAATGTAATTCGTATCAATCCTGACTACACACCAGATCCCATTGAGCAAAAACAGGTCTTTGGAATTACCTTTGAGCAAGGTCGTAACGCTCTGGATATCAATGATGAGCTTCTATCCAACGTCGTGACAAAAAATAAGGGTATTCCAGAAAATGCTCTAATCGACATGAAAATAGCATTGATTACTTTGAAATACACACAGTCAAATTCTGTTTGCTATGTTAAAGATGGGCAAGCAATTGGTATCGGCGCAGGTCAGCAATCAAGAATCCATTGCACAAGACTTGCTGGAAACAAAGCAGATAACTGGTTCCTTCGCCAATCTCCACAGGTTCTTAACCTACAATTTGTTGATTCCCTTGGTAGAGCTGAGCGCGACAACACAATTGATGTCTACATTGGCGACGAGTATGAGGATGTCCTTAACGATGGTGAATGGCAAAAGCGCTTTACAGTAAAGCCTGAAATATTTACCCGAGAAGCAAAAAGAGCATGGCTGAACGGAATGCAGAACGTAACACTTGGTTCAGATGCCTTCTTCCCTTTCTCTGACAACATTGAGAGAGCTTATAAAAGTGGGGTAAAATATATTGTTCAACCAGGCGGCTCGGTAAGGGATGACCTGGTGATAGACACCTGCAATAAATATGATATGATAATGGCCTTTACAGGAATCCGCTTATTCCACCACTAATGTTTAATTAGACTTGGGAAAATATGAGCTTATCCCACCATTTAAGAAATTATTTCGCATTGATTTTTAACTGGAAATAAAAACAGCAAGTCACAAAAAACGGGTGGCTTGCTGTTTTTTGTGGCTTGCTGTTTTTTATCCTCATAATACACTGTATAATGCGCTGTGTGCCAAACAGGCAACAGACTTTACTTATCAATATAATCTGCATTTAGTTCCTTCAGCATGCTCTGTATGGTGTCGGCTATTTTTTCACAGGCATCATCCAAAGGTACTTTCATAGAAAAGCTTTTATCTCTGGCTGCAATTTCACAACAGCTTTCCTTCATATTTCTAGGGCTCACAATAACTCGAAGTGGAACGCCCAGTAAATCAGCATCTGAAAACATAACCCCAGCAGTTACTTGTCTGTCATCATAAATAACCTCAACTCGGTTTGACAAAAGCTGCTGGTATAATTTATCTGCATATTCCTTAACCTGTGGATTATCTGAACGTACAGCACACAAATACACTTGCCAGGGTGCGATGGACATTGGCCAAATGGGACCATATTCATCATGATGTACCTCACACACCGATGCTGCAAGCCTTCCAACACCAATGCCGTAACATCCCATAATTGGATAATGGGCAATTCCCTCGGTATCAAGATATTGCATTTCCATTGATTGTGTATATTTCGTTCCAAGTTGAAAGATGTTTCCAACCTCAATTCCTCTTGAAATTTCAATGGACGCCTTTTCACATTTGGGGCATAGACCCCCTTCGACAATCTTTGCAAAATCGCGGAAATCCACATGACCTATATCTCTACTAATATCCAGTCCTGTATAATGGTAATCCGTTCTGTTGCCACCACAGCTAAGATTATTTGTTCCTTCAAGCGACTTATCAAATAGCACAATAAACTTATCGCCAAGCTGGTAAGGTCCGATAAAGCCTGCAGTTAATCCACAGTCTTCTGTAATTTCTGCAGGATGGATATCATATCCGAGGAAATTAGTAAGCTTTGTTTCATTTGCATCAAGGTCGCCTCGAATAAACAATACAATGTATCTGTCGTCTTCATTTCTTTGATAGACCACCGCTTTACAGCATTTTTGAATAGATGTATTCAAAAAGTTGCTGACATTTTCAATTGTAGGGGTGTTGGGTGTATGAACAAGATGTATTGGCTCTGATACCTCGTCCCTCTCATTATGAACAATACTTTCGGCTGTCTCCATATTTGTCCGATAATTACAGCTTTGACACAACGCAATGGAATCCTCTCCCACTGGTGTTAGAAGCATAAACTCATGTGCAATATCTCCACCCATCATACCGGAATCAGAGGCTACAGAAATCACATCACTAAGCCCGGCACGTTTGTAAATTCGCTCGTACGCTTTAAAGCACTGATCATAATACTGCTCTAAGTCTTCTTGCGAGGTATGAAAGGAGTATGCGTCCTTCATGGTAAATTCTCTTACCCGAATAAGCCCACCTCTGGAGCGTGCCTCATCACGGAATTTCGTCTGAATCTGATAGACCATAAACGGGTATTTCACATAGCTGTTTGCATACTCGCGCACAAGATGGACGGCAGCTTCTTCATGGGTCATTCCAAGAACAAGCTGGTTCTTGTTGCGATCGGTGAAACGAGCCAATTCATCTCCCACACTATTATATCTACCCGACTCCTCCCATAACGTTGCAGGCATCACCACGGGGAACTGTACCTCCTGCCCATCTATGGCATCCATCTCCTCACGGATGATCTGCTCTATTTTTCGTGTAATTCTGCGCAGAGGCATATAGGATGAAAAAATTCCATTCGTAACATTTTTCATGTAACCACCCCGCAACATAAGGGCATGGCTTTCAATGACACAGTCGGAAGGTCTTTCTCTGAACCTACTGCCAACTAGTTTTTCAAGTTTCATTCTCAAGCACCTCTTTATAATATTGTAAAACTATTTCTTCAGTTTTTCTTCCCATTCAGTTTCTTTAAACCCTACAAGAATAGCGCCTTTAACATCATCAATCACAACAGGACGCTTTACTAACATTCCATTGGTAGATAGAAGTTTTATTTGCTCATCCTCCGTCATCTCCGGCAGCTTCTCTTTTAAATTCATATTTCTATATAACAATCCACTTGTGTTGAAAAATCGCTTAAGTGGTAATCCACTTTTAGCATGCCACTCCTTAATTTCCTCATAAGTTGGATTACTTTCTACGATATGTCTATTCGTATACTCAAAACCGTTATCATCCAACCATCTTTTTGCTTTATTGCTTGTTGAACATTTTGGATATCCTATAAATAACATTTAAATCTACTCCTTTTCCAAAGTTAAACCAGGGG
>DASRMZ010000362.1:0-7099 GCA_035647675.1 Thermoclostridium sp.
CATTAAAGTGAGCAAGGCAGCTTAGAGTCGGGAGACTTCTTGCTAAGTCATGTTAAAAGTAACCAAAGTAATAAGTGAAATTAGATGCCATTATTCTGAATGGAGTAAGTAAATAGCTTTTATCCTATATAAGCATTCACACTTAATGTAAAGAAATGAAATTTTTAAATGTTGTACTTGAACAAAAGAACAAAGGTAGTAAACTAACCTTTAATCTGCATAACTAATTGATAAAGAAGAAAACTAAGTAGTATCAAGGTGGTTGTATTGGACGAATTACAAATAAAAAAATTAAATAAAAATGGCTATGAGGGAGCCTTATCATTGATCTGGAACGTGTTTCAGGAATATGAGGCTCCTGATTATAGTCAGGAAGGCAGTGATGAGTTTCACAAAAGCCTTCAAAGTCCCACTTTTTTGAGTATGCTTACTTTCTACGGTGCTTTTTGTGGTGACAAGCTGGTAGGTGTAATTGCAACCAGAAAAGAAGGCTCCCACATAGCACTGTTTTTTGTGGATGGTAAATATCACAGAAAAGGAATAGGGAGAAGATTGTTTCAGACCGTTCTAGGCAAGTGCTCGGCAGATACTATGACTGTGAACTCATCGCCGTATGCCGTTCCTGTATATCATAGATTAGGGTTTATTGATGTTGATAATGAACAGGTTGTAAACGGTATCCGTTTTACACCGATGGAGCATAAAGTTAGGGTAAAAACTGAAAATAGGGTGAATTGCCCTTGCAAAAGGATAAAGTGTGTCAGGCATGGTAATTGTGAGGCTTGCAGGTCATACCATGCAAATTCTAAATGGAAATGTGCTTGTGAACAAAAATAGTATTTATCTAATTTAGATGCAGTGATTCGCTTTGTTTATATCTTAATATTACACGATAAAACCACTCCTTGTGTAATAAACACAATAAAAGCAATATTAAAAATATAACAACCATACACAATTAAGCTAATATCATCTATAATAGAGTTGGACATCAGGTTGCGTTTGTCACTAGCAACCAGTTTCGAAATTTTAGACACACGTGCTGATTAATAACAAGACTTAAGGAGAGGTAATACAATGAGCAAACTTGGCATTAAAATGCAAACCATCGAAGACATTGGTTTATACACCATTCAGCATATCTTTCGCAATTCAGTTAAGAAGTTTCCCGCACAGCCAGCCCTGTCTGTTGTCGGGAAAATACCCATGACCTATTTAGAACTTTTTGAAGAAGTCAAGCAATATGCTTTTTTATTAAAGTATGCCGGTATAAAAAAAGGTGATAAGGTTGCCATATTGGCTCCCAGTATACCAAAGTGGGGCGTTGCGTATTTTGCGATAGTATGTTTGGGTGCCATCGCTGTCCCTTTACTTCCGGATTTTAACAAGAATGAAGTTGAAGGCATAATCTACCACTCTGAAGCTTGCTTTGCTTTTGTTTCAGATAGTAATAAGGAAAAACTTATAGATTGTACGACATTACAACACATCTATTGCTTTGAAGATGAAGCTTTTCTATCAGGAGAATCCATTCCGGACATTGTTACACCTGTCGATTTATTTGCTGAGCCTATTGACGAACAGGACACCGCATCTATCATTTATACGTCCGGAACAACCGGTACGCCCAAAGGTGTTGAACTCTCTCACAAGAACTTTGCGTTTATGGCCCATCAAGTCAGATTGATCCAAGATATTCATCCAACTGACACATTTTTATCCATTCTGCCCATGTCCCATGTTTATGAGTTTACGATCGGATTTATGTTTCCGATGATGCAGGGAAGTCACGTGTGCTACCTAGGCAGAACTATTGCGGTGTCATCGTTACTATCTGCGCTAAAAACTGTTCGTCCGACCATTATGCTTAGCGTGCCAGCTGTTATGGAAAAAATATATAAAAATAAAATTGTTCCTACCTTTGAAAAGAACAAGATTGTCGCAAGGCTTTACAAGATTGCGTTCATTCGCAAGATTCTACATCGGATTGCTGGGAAAAAGCTGATGCAAACTTTCGGTGGCCGCATTCATTTCTTTGGTCTTGGCGGATCCAAGATCTCTCCGGATGTGGAACGATTCTTAAAGGAAGGTAAATTCCCCTATGCGGTTGGCTACGGCCTGACAGAAACCTCGCCTCTGATTGCAGGAGCTCACCCCACAAAATCTCGTCTTCAATCTACCGGTCCGAAAATGGAAGGTATTGAGATGAAGCTGATTGAGGTAGATCCCGTCACTGGAATTGGGGAAATCGTTACGAAGGGGCCTCATGTGATGAAAGGCTATTATAAAAACGAAGAACTGACTAAATTGGCGTTTACTGAGGATGGTTTCTTTAAAACAGGTGATTGCGGCTCAATTGATCGGGATGGATATCTCTATATCAAGGGGCGTAACAAAAATGTTATTGTTGGCGCATCTGGGGAAAACATTTACCCAGAGGATATTGAGTTTGTGCTAAACAAGCATCCTCTAGTTTTGGAATCCCTTGTGATAGAGCGGGATCAAAAATTGGTTGCTTTGGTGAAGTTGGATGAAGATTCGATCGATGATTCAGAACATGCACCTGAAAGCACCGGATCTGGATCCTATGCCAAAGCTCTCGCCGATATCCGAACTTTTGTCAATTCTCAAGTCAACAAATTTTCTAAACTGAGAGCTATTGAACGCATCGCTGACTTAGAGAAAACCGCCTCACAAAAGATCAAGCGCTTTTTGTATAATGATAACAGCCAAGGAGAACCCATGAAAGATAAAGCAGAGAATAAGGATAAATAAAATTTTTTATAACCATTCTCGGCCCTGGAAACGCTTGAACCTTCTAAAAGAAACGACCGAATTCTTTACTATGATTGTACCAACTACTTCTTTGAAATTGAGGAGGAAGATGGTCTTAAACAATATGGTTTTGGTAAGGATCATAAGCCTAATCCGATTGTTGGAATGGGATTATTCATGGATGGCGATGGCATCCCTCTTGCGTTCAGTATCCGTAGCGGAAATACAAATGAGCAGACAACCCCCTTTAGAGAAAAAGATTCTCAAAGATTTTGAGCTATCGAAATTTATCGTTTGTACTGATGCTGGTTTATCATCAAAGGAAAATCGCAAATTTAACGACAGAGACGGAAGAGCATTCATAACTACCCAATCTGTAAAAAAGCTGAAAAAGTATTTAAAGCAATGGGCTTCTGCTCCTACAGGTTGGCATCTTCATGATGGTAATGATTCATATGACATAAGTTTGCTGGATAAAGATGAAGAACTCTACAAAAAACACAAATCAGATACTTTTTACAAAGAACGTTGGATAAAAGAAGACGGTTTGGAACAAAAACTTATTGTCCCTTTTTTACAATGACGCATTTAAAATGTAGAGTATACTTTTAAGAGTGATTATCTTTTAGGAGGTATTAGGGATGAAAAAACTTAGCAAGCAAGCATTTGAAAAAATCAGGATATGGATTTATAGAAAGTGGTATGCACAGCGATGACGATGGTTGGTTGTTTAGCATGAGAGCTGGACTATATAATAGATATTAGGACTAAGAAAGGTGTTTGGGGAATTACATGGAGTTGGTTTGAAAATAATGAATACACATTTTTCAATAGGAGAACCCCCTGTCCTAGGAGAAAGATATTTTGAGTATTATAAAGACAGGGCAAAAGGTGGCGTTGGGTTGATTATCACCACCCATGTCAAAGCAGAGAAAAAAGTGGATCCCTATCCTTTAACCTATGGATATGCTACTTTGGACTCTATAAACCAAATCAAATATTTCTACGAAATAACAGAAATGGTACATCGGTATGATGCAAAAATTGCAATTGAGTTATCTCCTGGAACTGGAAGGTTGGCAGATGATGCTCTTGAAGGAAAATGGCCAGTAGGGCCTTCTGAAAATGGTCTACTGGGAAATCCAGAGATAAAAACTCGTGAATTAACAAAAGATGAAATTGCTGAGCTTGTACAAGCTTATGGAAAAGCTGCAGGACTAGCAAAACAGGCCGGTTTTGACATCATCTATGTCCACTTTATTGCTTACTTGGGAGATCAATTTTTATCCTCAGTATGGAACCGTAGAACCGATGAATATGGAGGGAGCTTGGAAAACCGAATGAGGTTTTTATTAGAGTGTATTGAAAGTACCAGGGCAAATGTTGGAAGAGACTTTCCTTTGATTATAGGATTGGCCCTAGACCATGGTTTTCCAGATGGAAGAGAGCTTGGCGAGACCATAGAGATGGCAAAAATACTCAAAGGAATAGGAATTGATACCCTTCATTTAAGACGCGGGAGCTATGACAACATGAACTTGCTAATTCCAACAGAATATATGCAAGATGGAGTGTCTGTTGAATATGCCAATAAAGTTAGAGAAGAGGTAGGTATTCAGGTTATTTCCGATGGTAATATTGGAGATCCTGTTCTAGCAAATAAGCTAATTGAGGATAATAAACTTGATTTTATCGGACTTGGCAGGCCCTTGCTAGCAGATCCTGAGTGGGTGAATAAAGCACGCACCGGAAAGAAAGAAGATATCATCCCTTGCGTTAGATGCATGCAGTGTATTAACCGGGTATTGTTTGGTCAGTATGCAGCTTGTAGTGTCAATCCGGTTCTTGGCAATGAGTATTTAAGCCCTATAATTCCAACAAACAAACCCAAAGATGTCCTAATAATCGGCGGCGGAATGGCAGGTATACAAGCTGCAATTTATGCTAAAGAAAAGGGGCACAGGGTCACTTTAATAGAAAAATCCTCATTGCTGGGAGGACATCTACTGGAAGGGGCCATCATGGACCATAAGAAAGAGGTCGATGCTTATTGTAAATATTTGGTTCGAAAAATCAAACACTCTAATATCGATGTAAGGTACAATACTCCGGGAACAAAAGAATTGGTCCAGGAGCTTAAGCCGGATGCCGTCATCATTGCAACAGGCTCAAGCCCTATTATTCCCAAGGTACCTGGAATTGACAAGGCCAATGTAAGAATTGCAACTACTATGCTGAAAGAGAGGGAGAAGATAGGTGAAAATGTAGTTATTGTGGGAGGTGGTCTTGTTGGATGCGAGACAGGACTCCATTTGGCGGAAAAAGGAAAGAGCGTTACAATCATTGATAAGCTCCCCGAAGTAGCTCAGGATGTTATCTTCATGGCAAAGTTTTCAATGCTCCAGTCACTAAAGGAAAAAGGGGTAAAGACAGAAGGAGGACTGGAACTGGAGGAGATTACTGATAAAGGCGTTATTGTAAAGGAATCCAGCGGCAATTCAAAAGAATTACCTTGTGATACAGTGATAATATCGATAGGATTTAATGCAAATGATTCGTTGTATTATCAGCTTAAAGACCATGTGAATGAAATATATAAGATAGGTGATTGTATCAAAGCAAGAAAATTCATCGATGCCACCCATGAAGCCTATCTGGTGGCTCAAGATATATAGCACAGTCAGTGGAGTAACATTATCATTATTTTATCTTGCTTATCTACAAAATGACCTTGGTCTAGTACAGCTATTTGACTGAAATTTTGGCTTAACAATTCAAGTGTTTGGTCAACTCTTCGCCCTTCATGGGTAGCATGACTTGGAATAGCAAATTTTGGGTCCAATGTTTTAACATTTACTCAAATAGCCGGCAGTGGACAAGTTGTGAATGTTGATGTACAAGCCGGTGCTGACAATACCAGCATTGAAACACCTAATACCGAGATAACTGTTGTTGAGGGTGTATTAGGTGTTACAGGAGCTGGCCAAGCAGAGATTGCTGGAGGCACTACTGTAAGGAATAATGCAGAAGGTACAGGTATTATTACACCTGAACCAACACCTCCGATTGATGATGAAGATGAGGATGAAACAGATCCTGTTGAAACTACTCTTTCAATGGGTGCAGATGATTTAAGCATAGAAACAGGTGAACAATTTACAATGCCTATTAATGTAAAGGGTACTGTAGCGGATGATGATGAGGACAATATGGTTCGCCTTTATGCAGTGATTTCAGGTCTTTCAGCTGATGATATTGAGCTGGAAGCAATAGAAGGCGGGACACCTGCAATTGTTACAGACGAAGCCGAGCTTGGTTGTGTTGGAGCACAGGAAGGTGACATTGTACTGGCATGGGGCCCTACAGAAGGATTCCCTCTTTTGGCAAGTGACTTTGCTGACAATGGGTTAACCTCAAGCTTTGTAGCAACCATAAATAAAGTTGGTAATTACGCAGTTAAGTTTGTATTCTATGACTTGGATGGTCAAAAACAGCTTAACGACAAGAATGATTCAGTGTCTATTACAGTGACTGAAGTAACCGAAGAAGTAACAGAGGGCTAATAAGTGCAGTTTAGCTTAGTATAGACGGGTATAATAACTGTTAGCAAACTATAGAAAAGCCACGTGGATGAGCTATCTCAATCTCGTGGCTTTTTTTGGACTGGCATGTTGCTCCATGGATTTACGAAAAAAAGTGAAAAAATACCACAAAGGGAGCTTGACCGGGCACTGCGTTATAAAGAAGATTATGAAAGAAGGTGTGATGATGAGTAAAGCTGGAGTAAAGTTTTCAGAAGTAAAAGAACTTTTTATGAAAGATGAGGAATTCAAAACAGAGTACGAAAAGTTAAAACCGCGCTATGATATAATTTCTCAAATTATTGAAGCGCGTACAAGCCAAAACATTACCCAGGAAGAATTGGCGCTCCGGGTTGGTACTCAAAAATCCAATATCAGCCGCCTGGAAAGTGGAACGTATAATCCATCTTTGGACTTTCTGGTTAAAATTGCTAAAAGTCTTGGGAAAGAAGTACAGGTAATATTGAAATAAAGATATTTTAAGCATAAAGATCTTGTTACAGCATAGATGCTTATACTTAAGGCACTGAGAAATCAGCGCCTTTTCTCTTGATGATGAAATACTCTGTATTTTTGGCGTTTATTAGGGAGTAGGAAATATACACCTCAAATGCGCAAAGCAGTTAATATGTTTTTTTCAGATGATTTAACCTTTAAAGGGAATATAGACGACATAATAGCCCAAGGAACTATATTTGAAATTATTTTAGAGATAATACCATTTATCAAGGAAAGTTTTGGTT
>DASRMZ010000363.1:0-7747 GCA_035647675.1 Thermoclostridium sp.
GTATTAGATTTAGTGCTTTTGATGCAAAGGAAACAAATCACCCCAAGCATGCCCCCGGGATGGGTAAGCTGCATTCCGCTAATGGTTTCCTTATATTGCACTGCTATATCTCAAATTTATAATATTTATATATGTAAAAAAACAAATACTAAGCGGTGTGGTGAATATATAAAAATAAATGGTATACTAAGCAAGGGTTGATTATTATGGAAAATGGGAAATTAGATAATATGCAAGTTAATCAGTTGTCACCATTGGTCTTAGCTTTTGTGGGAGATGCGGTATTTGATCTATTTGTCAGAAGCAGGCTTACTATGAAAAAAAGAGAGTCTGCGCATAAGCTGCATGTAGGAACCACTAAATATGTCAAGGCTGCTGCACAAAGCAGAATTTCTAAAGAGCTGCATGATAAGTTTACTGATGAAGAAAAAGCAATATTTCGCAGAGGGAGAAATTCGAAATCTGCCACAATTCCAAAGCATGCTGATGTTTTAGATTATCGAAGATCAACGGCATTTGAGGCAGTACTTGGTTATTTATATCTTCTCGGAAGGCAAGAACGTCTATTGGAGATCTTAAACATGGCTGTGAAGGTCATTGAGGAAGGAGAAGGATCAAATGGACAATAGAAGAAAAGATTATAAGCAGACTGAAGGCAAAAGGTCTGGCAAAGGAAGAAACGATTATAAAAGAGCCGATGGCGCAAGCTCCGACAATAGAAGGGGCGGTTATAAAAGATCTGATGGAAAAGGTTCCGACAATAGAAGGAACGATTACAAAAGAGCTGACGACAGAAAAACTGACAACGTAAATATCGATGATAATAGATATTTATATGAAGGCCAAAATTCCGAGGTTGAGGAATTAGGCAAGATTGAAGGCAAAAACACAGTTCTTGAGGCACTTAAAGCAGGAAGGCAGATAAATAGAATCTACCTTGAAAAGGATTCTAAGGACCAGATATTAGGTAGGATTTATGCTGTCGCAAGGAAAAAAGGTGTTGTTGTTTCATATTTAGAAAAAAGCAAACTCGATAGCATGTCCGAAACTCGGAACCATCAGGGCGTTATCGCAGAGGTAGCACCATATTCGTATGTAGAGGTTGAGGATATATTAAAAAGGGCAGAGGATCTGGGGCAACCTCCACTTGTATTTATTCTGGATGGGATAACAGATACTAATAATCTTGGTTCGATAATTAGAACAGCAGAATGTGCAGGTGTACACGGTATTATTCTTCCTAATAGGCGCTCGGCTGCTCTTACGCCTGTCGTTGCAAAGGTTGCAGCAGGAGCTGCAGAGCACATGCCCATCGCAAGGGTAACAAACCTTACTAGGACCATAAGCGATTTAAAAGATGCAGGGCTGTGGGTTGTTGGTGCAGATATGAGTGGAGATACCAGCTATGTAAAGTATGACTATAGAAGCCCCTTAGCAGTTGTAATGGGAAGCGAGGGAGAAGGTATAAGCCGTTTGGTACGTGAAAACTGTGACGTGCTCGTATCAATACCAATGTATGGTGAAATAAACTCTCTTAACGCAGCAGTTGCGGCGGCATTGATAGCCTTTCGTGCTGCAGAACAACGTAATGAAGCATAGTTTATGTAAGTTAACAAAGCTTTTGCGATGTAAGGTGAACTTCAACAGATATGGCTGTGCAATATTAGGAAAACAATAGTGAAATACAGCTTAGGGATGTATAGTCAGGGTGAAGATAAGCAAGCCGACTGTTTGAGCAAAAATGCAACTAGAATACTTAAAAAGCATTTTTTGTGAATTTCGGCTTGCAAGTGCTTTTATTTCGCAAATGCTCTAAACAAAAAGCTCTTGAGGAATACTCTAAAAAAGGCTATACTTATTTATGGTTAGGGAAAAGGGAAAGGAACGGATATGGAGTTAATGGTATTAGCTTTGGTATTTATACCAATGATCTTATTACTTATCGCGTTATTATTTGGCGGAAAAACTTTTCGCAGCTCTCTTATAGTATCGAGCGTTATTTTTTTGGTCACCTCTGTTGTCCTTTACTTTTACCCCAGCATTATCATTATCAAGTTCCCAGTTCTTTTTTGGAAGTTCTTTTCGCTGTTAACTGTATTTCTAATATTTTTTTACTCAACGAGGGACAAGCATCACTTTATATCTATATTAACTATGTTTCAGGCATTTATGCTTATTATTTTCGAAATATCATTTTCACCAGCAGAGCCAAGTGTGTTTTTATCTCTTAACCATAAAGAGCTTCTTTTAGTACTCTCTGGGGGATTTATTATTATTACCTTTATTCCTTTTATAGTTTATTGCTATAGGAAAAGGTGTGGTGATGCTTCTAGCAAACAAAAAAGGCGATTTATTGCAGGGTTTTTGTTCATGCTTTCCTCATTTGCAGGACTAATATCAGCACAAAGTATGACGGGATTGTTTTTGTTCTGGCAGTTCCAATACATTTCTACATATTTTTTTCTAAGATCAAATGAATGTGTACATGATAAAAGAACTAAATTTGTTCCTTATATACAGCAGGCAGCACTTACATTGTTTTTAGCTTCTAACATTATTACGTATGAAGCTACAGGTTCGTTAGCCATGCAAAACTTTTCAGTGGGCTTTGGGTCAATGTCGGGATTGACGGCTGTGGTTATATTTATGACTATAATCTTAATGGGTTTGTTGATTCCTGAATACTATTTATTGCGTTTTAACTTCTTTGAAAATATACCATTACCAAGTCTAACGGGGATGTACTTAATTATTGTTTCAATAATTATGCCATACGGCATTTTGCGAAAGTTTATGCCATTGTTTCAGAATTTAAACAAAGGGTTAATAACGCTTTTTGTTTTATATGGAGCTATATTAGTTTTTGCAGGTGCTTACTATGCTTTGGTGTACAAGAGAAATAAATATAGCCTCAACACCACCATTTTATGTATAGCTGGTTTGGGAGTTGCAACATCCTTTAAGGATTACCAATCAAGTGCTGATTTTCTTTATAGCAATCCTTTATCTCTTTTGATTGTCATTTCGGGCATTGTTTTAATTGCAGCCTTTATTATAGAATGGGTCTCATATTTGTTTGTTCATGTAAATACTGTACCAGAGACTGATGAGCAGTTTTTACCCTCTGCCTTTTTTCCGTTTAAAGTGAATTTTAAACTGTTAATAAGGATTGGATGGATTACGACAGCAGCTCTTATTTTGGGGGTGGCATTATCATGCTTAGGATAATTATCTGGTTTATTGCTATTATTTTGATAGTCCCTGTTGTATATATAGTGGATAATTACTTGAAAACTATAATGCGCTGGCAGGGTAAATCATACATACTTCAACCCATATACCGAATTATAAAACTTTTTGAAAAAAAGGATGAAACTATTAATTATTTCGCTTACTTTTTTTCTATTGGTGCCTTTGTGTTTTCCTTAATGGCTCTGTATATGACAGTTGCTGGATTTAACTTTCTTTTTGTTATTTCGGTATTGTCTATGATGGAATTGTTTATCATTATAGGAGCATACAGTAACAATACTTTTTCCGGAAAGATATGCGCACAAAGGGCAGTTTCTAGATTCATTATATTATTGTTCACATCAATGGTTGCTGCGACAACAATATACAAGGCGACAGGCGCACTCAGTTTGAGTGTAATTTCTGATTATTCTAAGAATAATGGCGTTTTTATTAGTCTTATTTTCACATTTATTTCGCTGTTTGTAATACTTTTAAATAAAGGTAATATCGGATATTTCAATTTTGGTATATCAGGAACTGAATTATCTGTTTTGGATGGGGCACTTTATGCACCTTATAGTGGTTGGAGTTTGGCGTTAGTGCAGATAACGCACTGGATTGAAATAGGTATATGGATTAAAATATTATCTGTTTTTCTGCCCCTTAATGAATGGGTTTCATTTTTAGTTGTTATGATATTGTATCTTTTGTTTTTGTTGTGGGATGGATTTGTTGCAAAGGTAAACTGGAAGGAATCTGCTAGGCGCTCATGGATATGGGCGGGGGGAATGTCTCTTTTGAATTTTATTTCCCTTTATGTTTTGTAACAAATAATTACCTGGTTTTAACACAAAAGAGCTGCCGCCGTTACTGGTAACCAGAGATATACTGTGCAATATAAGGAAACCATTAGCGGAATGAAGCTTAGAGATGTATAGTCAGGGCGAAGATCCGCAAGCCGACTGTTTGAGCAAAAATGTAACTAGAATTTTTTAAAGCATTTTTGTGAGTTTCGGCTTGCCTGAGCGGAACTATACAGCTCTTGCGAATGAAGCGTCGTTTCCGTTAGTGCACAGCTATATCTCAAAATACAGAGGGTGTGAGCTGTAATCCACTGTCCCGCTGTGTAAATTTAAAGGAGTGTTTTTATTGAGCTTTGCCGACTTGTTAAATAAAATTAGAACGTATTCAATATCGGTTTTTGTCATACAAGCAGGTGGATGTAGGGGATGCGTGGATGCATTATCCATGGCTTTGTCGGAGCAAAAAACCATAAAGGGCATTACATTTACAGGAAACCCAAAGCATGCCGATTGTTTGCTTATTTCAGGTTGTATTAATGAGAAATCAAAAGAAGAAATATTGAAAATATATGAGAAAATTCCTTTCCCAAAAGCAGTTGTAGCTGCAGGTGCTTGTGCATGCTCAGGAAGTCTTTTTCGCAGAGAAGGAAACCCGTTGCACACGGTAGAGGATGTGTTACCTGTCAGTTCTTGGGTACGTGGCTGTACGCCCGATGGTACAGAAATGCTTGAAACCATTGTAAGAGCAATGGAAAATGTAAAAGAGAGCAGACAAAAGGGTGAAAGGATTAGACAGAAAAAAAAGAAGGGATTCAAATCTAAAGAAACAACCAACAGTAAAGGCGGGAGAAGCTTGTGAGCAAATATTTAACTGAACAAAAAGATGGAGAATTAATAGGCAAATGGTTTGCTTATAAGCATATGGGCTATAGCCTTCTTCTCATCAAAGCAAATAAAAAACAAGATTATGTAAGGATAAATTATTTCTTTGAAAAGGACGAGAATATTGATTTAATTGATATTGAAGTTCCTGAAAATTGCACTCTACCATCAATCACAATAGCGTATCCTGAAGGGGCGCAAATGCAAAAGGAAATTGCAGATTGTTACCCTATTAAGTTTAACGTGCAAGAGCAAGACCAGTTTGAAGAAAATGAAGACTATGCAGCCGTTGAGTGGGGGCCATTTCATCCTTTGCTCCCAGAGCCTGTTTTGTTTCGCTTTACAACAAACGATGAGATCATTAATCAAATACATGTGGAAGCAGGATATAATTATCGAGGTGTAGAGAAGCTATGCATCGGTAAAAGGGTGCCTGAAGTATCGGATATGTTAGAGCGGATTTCCTCAATAAGCGGATTTTCAGTTGGCTTGACTTTTTTACATGCAATTGAGGAAATAAGCAATGTAGCTGTACCTGATAGAGCCCAGTTCATCCGACTTATTTTTAATGAGTTGAGTTTTTTAAGAGCAAATATTCATAGCTTAAGTCAATTATCAAAATGCCTTGGCCTTTTGTCTGATTATTCAGATATGTTTAGAATAATTAAGCTATACAACGAAGCTCTAAATTATGTTGCAAAACAGCCCCAGCTAAAGGATATCCTGGTGATAGGTGGTGTGAAGGAGAATATATCCATTGAACCAATGTTCCAGCTAAATGTGGTTATTCAGGAAATGGTTCAGGAATTATCAGATATTAAAGATACATGGAAAAATACACGCTCCATAGTTAATAGATTGGGCAATATCGGTAAAGTGGACATGAGCAAAGCAAGCTCAATGACAGGGCGCATAGCCAGAGCTGCGGGTGTTGATGAGGATATTCGCAAGCTATCAAAGCTGCCATATTCAAAGCTATGCTATGAAATTTCCCGTAAAGAAGAAAGCAACTGCCTCTCACGAGCAATGCTTATATTTGAAGATTGTTTGCTATCCTTATCCCTAATAGAACAAGCCATAGACAAGCTACCCTCTGGGGATGTAAAGGCTGTGGTTAATACAAATGGCAGTGGACGGGTGCTTGTTCGAGAGAAGGAAGCATATGGCGAATTGGTTATGTATGTGGCTCTTGATGACGGGATTGTGACAGAATTAAAAATAAGAAACTCCTCTTCTTTGAAATTTCCCTTTTTAAACGAGTATCTAAAAGGAATACAAATAAATGATATGCCAATAATTTTTTCAAGCTTTGAGCTTGATTTATCAGGAATGGAAAAATAGGGATGAACCTCTTAAGGTAAACATTTCACGCATTTCCACATTGTATACAAAAAACATTTGTTGTATTCACAAATCCCTTATCATGTGGTATTATTACTCTATAAAAATATTTTTCTCAATTACAATTTTATAAAGGCTTTTGCGACGTAACGCTTTAATATGTAACGTTGCAAAATACTTATAGTGGTCAGAATGAATCGAGGTGATATTATGTCTTTAAAACGGGTATTTCGTGGTGGTGTATTTACGCCGCACCGTAAAAATACTTTAGAGTCAGAAACGTCTGTTTTAAGCACTCCTGAAAAGGTGATTATACCAATGGTTCAACATATTGGAGCGCCCTGTACTCCAACCGTCAAAAAAGGTGACCAGGTGAAGGTAGGGCAAATAATTGGCAATAGTGACGCATATGTATCCTCTCCAGTTCACTCCAGCGTTTCAGGGACTGTAACCCGAGTAGAGCCAATGCTATATGCAAGCGGTAAACAGGTTATGTCCATTGAAATAGTTACCGACGGTAAACAAGAAATTTACGAGGGCATTTCTCCGCCTGAAGTAAAAAGCAGGGAGGATTTTCTTAAAGCAGTACGAGACTCAGGTCTTGTAGGTTTGGGTGGTGCTGGTTTTCCAACTCATGTCAAGCTCAACCCTCCAAAGGATAAAGAAGTGGACAGTTTAATTATCAACGGTGCTGAATGTGAGCCTTATATTACATCAGATTACAGAGAAATGATTGAAAATGCTGCTGGTATAATAGAGGGAATTCAGTTAGTGCTGGAGCATCTCAACATCAATAATGCAATTATTGGTATTGAAGATAATAAGCCTGATGCAATTAAATTACTAACTGAAGCTTCTAAAAGTGACAAGAGAATTTCCATTCAGTCTTTGAAATCAATATATCCACAAGGCGCAGAGAAAATGCTGATATATTCATTAACAGGTAGGATAGTTCAATCCGGAAAGCTACCTGCTGATGTGGGATGTATTGTGCTCAATGTAAACACTGTTTCATATATTGCACAATATCTAAAAAGCGGTATGCCTTTAGTGCAAAGGCGTGTAACGGTGGACGGTAGTGTAATAAGCAATCCCCAAAATGTACAAGTGCATATTGGGACCTCCTTGCATGATCTATTTGCCTTTTGCGGAGGTTTTAAATCTCAACCGTATAAAGTGTTGATGGGTGGTCCTATGATGGGAATTGCACAGTATTCACTTGAAACATCTGTTATCAAAAATACCAATGCAATATTGGCTTTTGATAAAGATCAAGGCGATTTGCCTGAGGAGTGGCCGTGCATTAGATGTGGTAAATGTGTTGAGGCTTGTCCAATGAACCTACTACCACTAGAGCTGAATCGTTTAGTAATGGCAGATAAGTTTGATGATCTAGATAGATATCATGTTCTTGACTGCATCGAATGTGGATGCTGTTCATATTCATGTCCTTCGAAAAGGTATCTTGTACAATCCATTCGTATTGG
>DASRMZ010000364.1:0-2198 GCA_035647675.1 Thermoclostridium sp.
TAATTAATAAAGCAAAATACCCTATCGTTCTATCTAATAGTGTTAATAAAGCATCTTCTTTAGTCATCTAATCACCTACCTCTTAACCAATCATCAGCTTTGTTTGACTTCTCCAAACTCTTTAACTTTCTTACTGCTGCAAATACACTGGCATCAAATAAATCTATTCTCATTGTATCTTCCACCTTTTCGTATTGGATCATATCATCTGTTTTCTCTATTGCCCTAACATTCTGTACGCAATACTCATAAGCTTGGGAGTGTAGGTAATATAAATCTCCATCTTTAGCCTTTTTCTCTATCCTTCTAAAGCCCTGGGATTTATTTATATATAGCTGTGGCTCATTTACTATATTGAATCCGGCTTTCCTCATTCCCAAATAAAATTCTTCCCCGAATTTCCTGTCAAATCCAACCTGTTTAATTTTAAATCCCATCTTTTTCATTTTAACAAACCAATTTATAATATCATCATAGTTTACGGTGGGAGTATTACACATGGTAAGCCATCCATCGTCTTTCCAGCCAAATAGAGGAATATTATCCTCGTCTGCTTTTACATGAGCCATTACAATTGGGAACCAGGCATGGGTAATAATTATGTCTACATCTCTATAATTACTTTGTTTATCTTTATAGGCTTTTACATAAGTACCATATAAAGCACCAGCTGTTAAATCGTGTAATTTTGATAGATCCCCGCCGCCATACCAATCAATAGGAAGTTTTGCTAATTCTTCTAAAGTCCAATTGTATTTTTTATCGCTGTTTTTAAACTCATCTATGTTAAAATATGCTTTCATTGCTGCTGTATAAATATTTAAACTCTTGGCTAGAAAGTCTTTTCTTTGTTGCGGATCATTCTGGGCTTGTCTTGCATCATTTAGGATATCTTCAGGTCTTATTGTTACTCCATAATTGGGATTTGCTTTTTCATGCTCTAAAGGATCTAGGTAATCAACTTCACCTGATTGATTTTCATCGGCTTTAGCTATGAACACAAAGTATTGCTCGTCTTTTATTGTTCCTTCTAGTATTTTCTGACAATAGACCATTCTGTTATAGCAAAATGAATTCATATTGTCCCCAGCTGTAGTTATCCCTATCATCAGCTTATTAGTATAGGCCTTCATAGCTTCTCTTATAACATTGTACTGTTTTGGATTTTTATATGCATGCAATTCATCTGCTATGGCCACATTACAGTTTAAAGAATCTTGAGCATCTGGATTAGCTGCCAAGGCTTCTATTCGAATACTACCCCTACCTAAATCGCCTACAATAGATTTTTCTTGGTTATTGTTTCTGATTGTAAAATTTTTTCTTTCTCCCATTTCGCCAAGATTAAAGTCTATAAAATCAAAAGATTGACTTGCTTGCCTTAAGGCTGCTCCCACTATATAAACCGTTGAACCCGATAGCCTGCCCAATAGGGCTAATGCCCAGGCTAAAGCTGCTGCAAACCTCGTTTTTCCATTCTTCCTAGGAATCATTATAAAGGCTTCTTTGTACTTTCTAATAATTGTTCCTTTGTGGAAAAAACCTAGTATATTGTATACAATAAATTTTTGCCATGGTTCTAATAAAAAAGGCTCACCCCTTAGTGGCGAACCGTCTATTTTTTCTCCTTTGTCGTGAACAAAGGTTTTTTCTATTATTCCTATCACAAACTCTGCATCTTTAGGTTTAAACTCGTATTCTTCATCCTCTAGATCTTTTTTAAACCTTTGACACATTTGTGTAATTTCTTTACAAGCTACCTTTTCCCCAGATAATATGCCTTCTACATATCCAAAAACTATGTTGTAGTTCTTATATTTTTTATTCAAGCTTACTTAATACCTCTGCCAATTTAGATTCACCAGTTTCCCTGGGTTTGATATTTTCTAAAGCTTTGGGATTTAAGCATAGCAAGTTTGAATATGTAGATATGTCCATTCTAAGCTTTTCCATTGCCGAATAAATGGGGGTTTTTCTCATATTGGTAGCACCAGCTTTATTGGTATATTCTTCTTGAACTCTATGCCCTTGCTTTTCAAATTCTTCGGTAAACACTTCATACTGGTGAACCATGTCTGCAAACACGTCTATTGTGGTCTTATATTCTTTTTTGTAAACTCCTAGATTCCGCATGTTTTTTACAATTTGATTCCGGATTGTTTTTAGTTGCCTTGCCATACTTTCACCCCCTTTGCGAA
>DASRMZ010000365.1:0-2382 GCA_035647675.1 Thermoclostridium sp.
GTATCTTCAAAGTCTAATAACACCCGTAAGCGTCCGGCCATCACTATGCCACTAAAAAACTAACTATGCCATTATAATTTTAGTAATCTTACAAACCACTCCGAAAAATTACATAGATGATCCTAATCTGGAGCTAGGCAAACCAAAGTGTCTTAAATACCTGCAGCAACTTGTATCACAGCCGAAATGTAGGGATACTGTTTTTTGGTTTTGGCAAAAATACTTTTAGATCAAAGAGTCTTTTTATTGCTGGCCAAGAAGCATCTTGGTAACCGTAGGATTTCGTGTTATCCACTTAACAGTAATACAGGTATACACGGACGTTACGTTTTCAAAATCCATTGTGGTGTTACCTGAGGCAAAAGATTTTAGGTAGATAATTCCATCAAGGCTATTTTTTACTAAGCCTATTAATTTTCTATCTGAATAAAATATTTCTAAAGAGGTGGTTAGTATGGTTAAAATGAAAAAAGTATTTCTTGCCATTGGTATGACAGTTTCACTATCCGGTTGCATCAGTATGATGGATCTACCTTCTGAATCCAGTACTAAGCATGTGCGCTCTTTCCCAGAAGAAAACCTTAAAACATCAGCAAGTATAGGTAGTGAAATTTTATTCTGGGAAGAGTATCAGCTACAGAAATTTGCAACACTTGAAGGTGAGTTACCTACTAAGATATGGAAAAACAAACACAAATCTCAAGCTAACGCAAAACTGATAGAGCTTGGATTTAAAGGCGGAAAAATTTACTGTAATGATGATAGATACAATCCTTTTTGCCTAAGCGATTCAAATGGCGATGGAAATTTTGATATCGTACATATTATAGGTATGTCTGGCCTAACTAATGGATCAAAAATATCACTTGTCCCATACAAAATAAAAACAGAAGCTGTCAAGGATTCTAAAGGTTTTAGATATGAGCTAGTGTATTCAGGAGTCAGCGGGGATGTTGTAAGAGTAATGTATCGCGAATACAAAGATGATATGGCTCGACCAGCCTTCACGCAAGAATTAACATATACACTTCAAGAAAAATCCAGCACTAAAATAAAATTTAAAAGCGCCGAAATTGATATTCACTCTGCTGGAAATAATCAAATTGATTATACTGTAATAAAAGGATTTAAATATTAAATTAGATTTATTTCTGTGCTGCTTAAATAATGTGTTATTTTATTTTCCGGTTTCGACGGTTTAACCTTGAATATTTGGGGAGGCTTTTTCTCAGGTTGTAGGCTTTTACTCTAAGCTAGCAGTCTGGGTTGGTAAGGGGTATGTAAAGATCATTTATTGCTAGGCTTACGCAGCAGCCGAGCTCGCCACTCTATTCTGCAGGTTGTAGAACTTGGTTGCCGCGAAGCCAGTTATAGCGCCTACAAACTCGCAAACCTGACATGACTCCGACGAACTTGATCCTGTTGCGCCACCACCTGTGCTCTAAAGGCAGTAAGACGTAGAATCGGCTCTGTTTGCCTGATTATCATTGCTGGAATTTACCATGCCAGATTAGGGCATCAATTTAATTTAACTTTTCTTCCAGTCTGTCAGATTAACAATCTTGGCACCTTGCATGAGTTTTTTGGTTTTGGGCGGTGTTGGTTGTATTCCTCCCCAAGGGATTTTTGGCTGCCCTTGGGCTTCAAAGTCAGGAAATTGCAAAATAATAGAAGCTCTCTGAGCAATAAAGTTTTGTCGCTCAGAGGCATCCCAGATTTTACTTCCATAATGAAGCCAGATTTTAAACATAAGATGAAGATCATCAACTGATTGGTATCTGAGTAACAAAGGGGTGAATACGGCTTCTATATCTTCAAAAAAAACCTCAACTATATGTTCTTTGTAAATGCCTTCAGCGACAATCAAATCGGTTAGTTTTTCGTAAAGATAGTCCATTTTTAAATCACTATGTATAATTAATTGCGAAATTTTAAGGGCGGCAGGAATAATAAGTTAATTGTGAATTACTGAGCTGATAGAATAACCTTAAGATCAAACCAATGCTTGCCAACGAAACGTAACTGATATTCTTTTCCGGCCAGAATAACCATAATTTCGGCAGAAGAGAACGACTCATCTACATCAAGATCAATAATGGCCTGACAAATCTCGGCATCCTTGGTTTCTCGTGCATGTCGATACATGGCGGCACAAGTAGGGCATAAGGCTAGACGGTTTTCAAAGTAATGCTTATCAACATCCCGCACACACTGTACCGACTCAAAATAGTGCTCACCTTGAACCTTGAAGGGCATTTCTGCATGACAACATTGACAAACAAGTAGCCCATCAAGATTTTTATACATTGAACGTAAGTATGTCTTGGCTTGTTCTACTTCTGCTCTAGTTCCCAGCTTGAGCGTTCGCTCGCGCATAGCGTT
>DASRMZ010000366.1:0-4082 GCA_035647675.1 Thermoclostridium sp.
GAATTAATAGTGCTTATAATCAATATTTTCAAAATATGATTATAAGCTCAAGATGCCCTCCACACAATGCATATTTTCAACATATAATGTTATGAAAGGCTTAGCTGTGGGTAGCATACAAAAAAAGAATTGAGGTTATATACCATGAGTGAGGTTCCTAGAGGCTCTGGATACAGAGTGGGGATTACTTTTAACTTGAAACAAGAAAAAGAGAATGAACAGGAGGATGAGCAAGCCGAGTATGACAGTATAGGTACAATTGAATCAATTAGTAAAGCATTAAAAAAAACAGGCTGTGAAATATATTTTATCGAAGCTGGTACTAAATTGCCCGAGAAATTAATAGAATGTAGCCCTGATATTATTTTCAACATAGCAGAAGGAAAAGGTGGAAGGGGAAGAGAGGCGCAAGTACCGTCTATATTAAATTATTACTCGATGCCATTTACTGGTTCAGATGAGACAACCTTATGTATTGCACTGGATAAGGGACTTACAAAAAGACTTGTGAGGTCCTGTAATATAAAAACACCAGTGTTTTTTGTATGGAAAGGAGAGAGTACTACTATTCCATCAAACCTTCGTTTCCCAGTTATTCTGAAACCTAATGCTGAAGGATCGAGTAAAGGTGTTTTAGGTAATATGATTGCAAGAAGCCGTAAAGAATTACATGAAATCTTACATGAGAAATGGAATAGATACCATCAACCAATCCTTATAGAAGAATATATTGCAGGTCGTGAGTTCACTGTAGGAATCTTGGGAAATGGAGGCGAAAAACGCATATTTAGGCCCATGGAGATTGTTATATCCCCCAATGGTAATCCAGACGGGAGCAAGGTATATAGTTTCCATGTGAAAAAAAACTATAAAGAATATGTGCAATACAAATGCCCAGCCATATTGGACCTCAACATTGAGCAAAAGATGATTCAATATTCCAAGAAAATATATGAAATGTTGGAATGTAGAGATTTTGCCAGAATTGATTTTATGCTTTCTGATAGCAATGATATATATTTTATAGAAATTAATCCACTTCCCGGATTAGCTCCGGGTTATAGCGATTACCCCATGCTGGCCGAATACAACGGGTTGGGATACGACGAGTTAATTAAATGCGTTCTCAACAACGGTTTAAGACGGTATGGGATGTCAGCCGTTTAAGATCGGGGGGAATTGTTATTATGGATTACCACAAAACCACGTTGTGGGAAAATGTTACTGAGCAACAATGGAATGACTGGCGCTGGCAGTTTAAAAACAGAATTTGTGATGTTGCAACTCTAAAAAAGATTATTGACATTTCACAAGAAGAGGAAGAGCTCCTCAGTGAATGCCTAAATCGATTCAGAATGGCTATAACACCATATTATGCACGCCAAATAAATATTGAAGATAGTAAATGCCCCATCAGGAGCCAGTGTATTCCTTCACCTCAGGAAATGGATGTATCGTCATTTGAGCTGGAGGATCCTCTGGGAGAGGAGAAATATACGAAAGTTCCATGTCTTGTGCACAAGTATCCGGATAGGGTATTGTTTTTGCTAACAGGAAAATGTGCAATGTATTGTAGACACTGCACCAGGAGAAGACTTGCCGGGGATGAAGATTTTTCAATTAAAAATGAAAATATTAAGTTAGCCTTGGATTATATCAGAAATCATTCTGAAATCAGGGATGTGCTGCTTTCCGGCGGTGATCCGCTTATTTTGAGTGATGCATTTTTAGAATCCATTATAAAAAGAATAAGAGAAATTCCACATGTTGAGGTTATCAGGATAGGAACAAGAACGCCAGTTGTAATTCCAATGCGTATAACAGATGAGCTAATGAATATGCTCAAAAAATATCAACCTATTTGGATTAATACTCACTTTAATCATCCTATTGAAATAACTGAGCAATCAGCAAGAGCATGCTATAAAATAGTGGATGCTGGAATACCTCTTGGTAATCAAACAGTTTTGCTAAAAGGAGTAAACGACAACGTAGATACAATAAAGGAATTATGCTTGAAACTTGTTAAAAACAGAGTTCGCCCATATTATTTGTATCAATGTGATATTGCTCAAGGCATAAATCATTTTAGAACTCCTGTTGAAAAAGGGCTTGAAATAATGGGTAAGTTAAGGGGCTATATTTCAGGTTTTGCTGTACCAACCTTCGTTATTGACGCACCTAATGGTGGCGGTAAAATACCAGTTAACGTACAATATGTGCAAGAAATAACCCCGAGTGAAGTAAAAATGAAGAACTATAAAGGGGAATCGTATTCATACCCGAATGTTGCTGAGTGATTTTGCACGGTGGTAAGTCGCACTATTTACATTAGCTGTAGCTCTAAAAAACAAAGGCTATCTCATTATTCAGAGATAGCCTCCATATTTGCACAACAATTAAATTAGAATCTGTAGCGTTGTCTATTGCTATTTCTTTTTCTTGAGACGCCCCTTAATATTAATCTTAAAATCAAAAAGGCAATGATTACAACAACTACTATTATTGCTATCAATCTAAGTTTTTCATCATTAACAATTTCTGTAATTTTATCGCGTATTTTTGCTTGCATTGTCTTTTCAATGTCGTTTATAGCAATCAATTGAACAGAACCAATTTCTTCACCTTTATAAAACCATGTCTTACTTCCTAGAACCTCACCCTTTTGGATAGGGGCAGTAAATGGAGTGTTTAAAGTTTCAGTAACTGTTACTTCTGCTTGCAACTTTTCAGGTGCAGTGGGTAATAGATGTGATACTTCTCCTATAGTTTGCAGGTCGACAGGTATATTGTCCACAGAATCAACTACTTCATAGCGACCAGTATATTCACCTGATGTAGCCAGTGTTTGAACTTTATAGTTTTTAAAACCATGTTCCAATAATTGCTGAGATTCACTAAAAAGTACATCATAATTTTCTGTGCCAAGGATAACTCCTATAAGCTCAAGGCCTTCATTGTTAACTGCTGAAAAAACTAAACAACGTCCAGCTTTGCTTGTATATCCTGTTTTGATCCCAGTAACATGATCATAGTACTGTGATGTGCTATTTAATAGCCTGTTTGTGGTGTCAATATGCCAGTTTTCCCAGCCACTGCTATCTCTTAGGTTAGTGTCGGGCAGCGGAACGGTTTTCTTAGCAACAATCTGTCTAAAGACAGGTTGTTTCATAGCTTCAATTGATGTTGTTATAAGATCACGTGCAGATGAGTAGTGCTCATCATCATCAAGCCCGTAGGTGTTTGTAAAATGTGTGTTGCTTAGTCCAAGCTCTGAAGCCTTATCATTCATCAAGTCAACAAACTCTTCAATTCTACCCGTCGGGGATATATTCTCTGCAATCACATTAGCAGCCTCATTAGCAGATATGATTAACACAAAATGCAAAAGGTTATTCAGTTCCATTTCTTCACCGATTTTGATCCCTGCTAATCCATAATCTAATGGTATTGTGTGGATTGCATTGGCAGATGCTTTCATCGGAATATCAATATCAGCGTTTTCAAGAGCTACAAGTGCAGTCATGATTTTTGTTGTACTTGCAGGTGCCCAACGCATATCAGCATTTTTTTCATACAAAACCTGCCCTGTTTCCATATCAACTAAAAGTGCAGCTTCTGCAGTTAATTCAACTTCCTCTGCATAGGATAAAGTACTAAACACAGGGAAAATAATTAGAAATAAAATTAATAGGCTTATCATTCGTTTTATGCGGTACATTTTGCGTGAACACTCTCCTTTATCATGTGTGGGTGAGATATTAATTCTTACAGTAACTGATGCTATTATAATAACTCTATATATCCATATATAGGACATTTTGTGATGATACATATTGTACAACTAACATTTTTTTAGGTTACATCGCAAAAAGCTTATATAACATATTACTGGAAGAATTACTCCTCAGATTAACATATTCCTTATTACAGAGATAATTATAACAGAAAAACGCAATCATATAAAGAAGGTTTTTTGAATATAACATAAAACTATATATATTGATGTTTTTTGGACTTTTCTGCTATAAAAAAACCTAAAAGTATAATATAATATAAGAGTTCAAGTATCAATATATTTC
>DASRMZ010000367.1:0-2889 GCA_035647675.1 Thermoclostridium sp.
GTATAATGGAAAAACACAAACTATAAGGCAATGGGCAGAAGAATATAATATAAATTATTCGACATTGATTAAAAGATTGGATTCTGGAATGAATATATCAATAGCATTAACAAAGCCTGTTGATAAGAGATTTAGAAATTCAAAATATGATGAAATAGCAGAACAGTTAAAAGAAAGAAACAATGAGTAAAGGAGTGACGGAGAAATGAATTTATTAGAACATTATATAAAAGAGATACACAACGTACAGGACGTATCTGATAAATATGAAAAGGCAATACGGAAAAAACCAAAAGAGCCACTGTATGAAGTTGATATTACGGTTGATTGCTATGGAGTAGTTGAGCGTACGAGAAAAATTATGAGTAAATCAGCTTTAGAGCAAGCAAAGAAACAGGGTTATTTTTTAGCATAAAGGAGAATAGAGAATGACAGAGAGTAAAGCAGGTTAGGAGGTAGAACATGGCGGAGATGATACTTGATGAGTATGGTTTTTTAGAAGAACCCTGTTTATCGTGTGATAAAGCCCGTACTGATGATCTATTCTATGAATGGTATTGTGACGAAAAAGAATGCCCATACAAGGCAAAAGGAGTGACGGAGAAATGACGAAAGAATACAAACTACCAGAGATATTATACAAACTACTTGCAGAACACAATATGACACAGCAACAACTAGCCGACAAGCTTGTTTGCGGGCAGAACACGATATACAAGTGGCTACGCAAAGACATAATGCCTAACTTATGTTTTATTATGCTAATGTCAGAAATATTCAATGTGTCGACCGACTACTTGATCTACGGCACAGAATCGAGGTGAAATGAGTGACAAAACATGAATTATTGAAATATGCGGTTTCTAAGGGTATAATCGACTTGTCAGCTCTTGAAAATAATCTTAATAATTAAATTAAGTTAATGATATAAATAATAATATATATATTAATAATATAAGGGTAGTATAAGAATGAATATAATATATAAAAAGATAGGCGAGATTAAGCCTTATGATAAAAACCCAAGGAATAACGACAAGGCGGTTGAAGCAGTAGCGAATAGTATAAAGGAATTTGGTTGGCAACAGCCGATAGTTGTTGATAAAAACAATATCATTGTGATTGGCCACACAAGATTTAAGGCTGCAAAGGTTTTAGGTATGAATGAAGTACCAGTATATATTGCTAAAAACCTCTCAGATGAGCAAATAAGGGCTTTAAGGCTTGCAGACAATAAAACAAGCGAGTTGGCAGATTGGAACGAGGATTTGCTTAATAACGAGCTTTTAGACATATTCGACATTGATATGTCAGATTTTGGGTTTGATTTAGATTTTGATGATGACGATGAAGAACTGACAGAATCTAAAGAAAACGAGCGTGAAAGAACCATGGACGCTTACAATTTAGATTACATAGACCTTGATACTTGCGTTGGTAAGTGGCAAATGCCATATATTCGTAAGACTGACTTTGTTCCAGATGATTTGATGAGTTTTAATTATATGCTAAATACAGACAGTTTTGAAAAGGGTATACATTTCTACGTTGACGATTATCAATTTGAGCGTATATGGAATGATCCTGATAAATACCTAGATAGAATCTCACAATTTACTTGCTGCTTAACGCCTGACTTTTCAATGTATACAGAAATGCCACTTGCTATGATGATGTGGAACAAGTTTAGAAGTCAGCTTATCGGTCAGATAATGCAGAACTACGGAATAACGGTTATACCTACACTGCAATGGTGTCGAGAGGATAGTTATGAATTTTGTTTTGAGGGCATAGAGCCAGGCGGTACAGTATCAGTATCAACCATAGGCGTTAAAAAAGAGGATTCAGCCAGCGAGATATGGTTTAAGGGTATGGATGAAGCTATAAAGAGATTAAAGCCTTCACACGTTGTTGTGTATGGTGGTGATATAGGTTACAGGTTTGATTGTCCTGTTACTTACATAGGCAATCACAATACTGAAAGGATGAGGTAAGAAAAGGCTTGAATTAAATTTACAGTTTTTTGGTGGTCGTGGTGCTAGTGATTCGTTAGGCAGTGGTGGTGGAGCGTCTGTAGATATTAAGTCAGAAGAGGACGTATGGAGTTATAGACATAATCCAAGTAATGCACCATACGTTGACGCTATAAATTCAGGTGTATCTAAGATACGAAATGATTTTCCTGATTTGATGGACACTATCTATTCAGTTAATACGATTGAGATGGGTGGTGCTGATAGAACTAGTACGTTAGGGATATATGGCAATGGTAGAGTTGGTCTTAATTCTAACTTTACTGACATAAAAAAGATGAACTCAGTATATGATGCGTCTGTTAAATCAGGTTTTCATCCGTCAAGAGGTAAGTTATCAGGTACAGAGGCAGTTGCACTCCACGAAACAGGACACGCGCTCACAGATCATGTTGCTAAAAAAATGGGGCATGGCAACCTAGACAAAGCAGCAAAAACTATAGTTAATAATGCTTATAGAGCGACAGGCGGTAAAGGTAACGCTACTAAGTCGTGGGCTAGCAAGATTTCAGGATATGCTAAAGAAAACTTTTCTGAGTGCGTGGCTGAGGCAGTAGCTGATTATTATTGCAATGGTAAAAAGGCAAAATCACAAAGTCATGCTATAATGAAAGAACTAAGAAAATACAAATAAATATTAAGGAGGTGCTTATTATGGCAACAACAAAAGGAACTACAAACAAGGTTACTTACAAAGAACCAAAGAGCTATTTTAATGCAGATATGAAAAAGGCAGCTAAGGCTTACGACAGCGCAAACAAGTCAAAGACTAGCACTAGCAAAAAGAAATGATTATTAAAGCTGGTATAGGTTTATCTTATGCCAGCTATTAATACTATTAATGACTATATTATTT
>DASRMZ010000368.1:0-3575 GCA_035647675.1 Thermoclostridium sp.
GTGAAGCATGATATGAAATTGGTGGAGAAGAATGGTTAATTGCATCACTTGATGGTGTTTTGCATCTTCGCACCTATTCAAGAAACAAATACTTTGAAAAAACAAATTCAATTATGAAGAAGAACTCAAAAATATACATTGCAGGTCATCGGGGATTGGTGGGGTCTGCTATATGGAAGAATCTGCAACAAAAAGGTTATACCAATTTAATAGGACGAACATCAAAAGAGTTAGATTTGATGGATAGTGTTGCGGTAGCAAACTTTTTCACTAAAGAGCAACCCGAATATGTGTTTCTAGCTGCAGCTCATGTGGGTGGAATAATAGCCAATAATGTTTATAGGGCTGATTTTATTTATCGTAACTTGCAAATACAAAACAATGTGATTGGCGAAAGCTTCAAGCACAATGTGAAGAAACTGCTTTTTTTGGGCAGTACTTGTGTATATCCTAAAGAAGCTCCCCAACCTATGAGAGAGGACCATCTATTGACATCGCCCTTAGAATATACCAACGAACCTTATGCTATTGCAAAAATTGCGGGACTGAAAATGTGTGAGAGTTTCAACTTGCAATACGGAACTAATTATATAGCAGTGATGCCTACCAACTTGTACGGACCAAATGATAACTTCCATTTAGAGCGAAGTCATGTGTTACCAGCTATGATTAGGAAGATTCATCTTGCAAAATCTTTGATGGATAATAACTGGGAGGCTATTCAGAAAGATTTGAACGATAGACCAGTTGAAGAGGTAACAGGCAATAACACACACGATGAGATAGTTGCGATACTGAAAAAGTATGGTGTGACAGCCAACAAAGTTGAATTGTGGGGTACAGGCAAGCCGATGCGTGAGTTCCTTTGGAGCGAAGAGATGGCTGATGCTTGTGTTTTTGTGATGGAGAAGGTTGATTTTGATGACCTAAAAGGTGACAACAAAGAGGTTCGCAATTGTCATATCAATATTGGTACGGGCATGGAGATAAGCATTAAAGGTTTGGCTTTGCTGATAAAAGATATTGTGGGTTATGAAGGTTCTATCACATTCGATTCGTCAAAACCAGATGGTACGATGCGTAAATTAACGGATGTGTCAAAGCTAAATGCTTTGGGATGGAAACATCAGGTAGAAATTGAAGAAGGAGTAAAAAGGATGTATGATTGGTATTTGAAGTAATTTTATATAACCCATCAAAAACAATTATTCATTATGAAAAAACAACTTACCACAACCAATGCACCAGTAGCCATCGGTCCTTACAGTCAAGGGGTAGAAGTAAATGGTCTTGTTTTTGTTTCCGGACAATTGCCTATTGACCCCAAAACAGGAGAGACTGCCGAAGGAGGCATAAAAGGACAAACGTTGCAAATATTCAAAAACATTGAGGCAATACTTAAAGAAGCAAATATGACTTTGGACAATGTGGTTAAAACTACTGTTTTCCTTACTGATATGGCAGATTTTGCGGCGATGAATGAGGTATATGCCGCTCAGTTTTCAGGTATATTCCCTGCTCGTTCTGCTTTTGCTGTAAAAACATTACCCAAGAATGCCGAAATTGAGATTGAAGTGATTGCAATGCGGGATAATTAGAACCAATAGCAAAACAATGTGTTTTTTAAAATATCTTTGTAAGGGGAACTCCTACAGTTTATGTCCTTATACTACCACCTTTCAAATCGAAATATTTTTGGCAAATTCGCTTACACTTACTAAGCGATAGTTAGTTTTACGAGTTAAAAATTAAATCCTACAGCTACAAAACTGCAATCATGACATGAAATTCAAATCTACCGTGTGAGATTTGGCAGTTATGACATAAAGCTCAAATCCACCTTGTAGTATTCAGCAATCAAGGTGTAAAACTCAAATATACCGCTGTGAAAAAGAAAGTAATGGGATGAAACTCAAATCCACCGCCGTGGAAAGCTGTTTAATGACATAAACGTAAAATCCTCCACCGTGGAAATGAAGATGAAGGCATATAAGTCAAATACATCGTTGCGGGAATGAGAACAAGGTGATGGATGGCATTTCCTCGAGAAGTATTCTTTTCAACATAGACAAATCATATACCACAATAGACACTTAACATATCGGGTTAACAGTCTTAACAACAATACATTTAATAACTACTTACATCTAAAAGGGTTATTTACATGCTCGGTTTTTTAAAATAATAGTATCTTTGTTTCCGAATTATATTAATAGAGGACTATTATGAAGAAGAAAAACATTCTTACGTTTCTATTCATCCTAAGCTTTATTTTTCAGGGGTTTGCTCAATCAGATCCAGCAAAATGGAAGTTTAGTTTAGAAGATAAAGGCGATGGAGAAATAGAATTAGTTGCCAATGTTGCCATAGAGCAGGGTTGGTATATATATGGTACAGACATACCCGAAGGAGGTCCTTATCCAACCTCTTTGTCAATTGATAAGATACACGGGGCAGTTGCAGTAGGTGGTTTTGAGGCGAGAGACTCAAAATTGAATTCGGGCTACGACGCTATTTTCGAAATGACTATTGGTTCTTATGAGAATGCTGCTAAATTTGTGCAGCGTTTTAAAGTAACCGATAAGAGTGAATTTGCACTAGAAGGAGATGTCCGTTCTCAAGCCTGTAATGGTTCTGAATGTACCCCCCCGCTACCTATCGATTTTGCTTTTAAATCTTCTGATCTTCCATCAACAGTTGTTGCAACAAGTTTTCCGAGCATATCGACTACGGACGCTAACGCTGAAGCTGTTGAAACAACAGACGATGATGTGGAAGCAGCCTCCGATGTGTTGATGGCTCCACTGGATATCTCTTCCAAGAGCTCTGATATTAGCACTAGTAAACTTTGGACACCAGTTATAGAAGAACTGCAAGAGTATGGCTTGAAAGGAAGCATTAAGGGAAAATCTATGTGGTGGGTTTTTATTGCTGGTTTCCTCGGAGGATTCATTGCATTGCTCACCCCATGTGTGTGGCCCCTGATTCCTATGACAGTTAGTTTCTTTTTGAAACGTAACAAAGCAAACAGGAAGAAAGCAATTTCGGATGCCCTATTATATGGTGTCTCCATTATAGTGATATATGTATTGTTGGGGCTTACAATTACTGGACTGTTTGGTGCAAGCGCACTCAACGATTTATCGACTAGTGCCGTTTTTAATATTTTATTCTTTGCACTGTTAGTGTTTTTTGCAATATCATTCTTCGGTGCTTTCGATTTAGTATTGCCTGCATCGTGGACTAATAAAATGGATGCTAAAGCCGACTCGGCTACGGGTATGCTTAGTATCTTTTTTATGGCATTCACATTGGCTCTTGTATCCTTTTCATGTACAGGTCCAATCATCGGAACACTATTAGTAGAAACGGCATCCAGCAGCAGTATCATTGCTCCTGCTATTGGCATGTTTGGTTTTGCATTGGCGCTTTCCATACCATTTAGCTTCTTTGCAATTTTCCCCTCTTTCTTAGAGAGCATGCCAAAATCGGGCGGATGGCTCAATTCGGTTAAAGTTGTATTAGGATTTTTGGAGTTGGCGCTTGCGCTCAAGTTCTTGTCGGTTGCCGACTTA
>DASRMZ010000369.1:0-2018 GCA_035647675.1 Thermoclostridium sp.
ACAGGATTTAATTTCAAACTATTCTTAGCAGGCGTTTTAACAGGAATAGTTCTAATAATATTTGTAAAATTTAGGCTATGAGAAAGATAAGACCTCGAATGAATGAAGCAGAATATAAAGCTTACCTTGAATTTAAAAAACCAAAAAATAATGTATTGGTAATAGGTGACTTGCACGCACCATTTATTAAAGAAGGATATTTAGAGTTCTGCCAAGAGATGTATGTAAAATATCAATGCACTGAAATAGTGCTAATTGGAGATTTAATAGATATGCACTACTCTTCTTTCCATGAATCTGACCCTGACGGTTATAGTGCAGGTGAAGAACTTAAAAGAGCAAAAATACAGATAGCAGAATTTTATAAAGCATTTCCTAAAGCCAAAGTCTGTATAGGGAATCACGACCTTATACCGAACAGAAAAGCATTTACAGGTGGATTATCGAAATATTGGGTAAAAGATATTTCAGAAGTATTGGAAACTCCTAATTGGGAATATTCAGAAGACTTTATAATCAATAATGTATTATACACACATGGCGTAGGGAGGAAAGCAAAACAAAGAAGTATGCAAGAGTTCATGTCAGTCGTTCAGGGGCACTATCATAGTGAGAGCTATGTAGAAACCTTTGTAAGTGAGGAAAGGCTCGTATTCGCCATGCAAATAGGTTCGGGCGTGGACAGAAAGGCTTATGCTATGGCATACGGTAAGCATTTCAAGAAACCTCAAATAAATGTAGGTATTGTATTAGACAACGGTAGATACGGAATAATTGAACCAATGAAAATGTAATGGTTGCTCGGTTATTAGATTTTGTACAGAGCTTAATATTTAGGAAAAGTGGCTTCCACGAAATATCTTTTCGCCGTTGTCATAATATTTATTTATTAGATAATTTGCATATGTGTAATATTATTGCTATCTTTATACAAAGACACAACAAAATATGATTACATACAAATATAAATTGTATAAAACAGAAAGAACGAAACATCTGGATAAGATGCTCCGTGAAGCTTCGTTTGTATGGAATCATGCTCTGTCGTTGCAAAAGAGATATTATTCTTTGTATGGTGGATATATTTCTGTAAATCAAATGCAGAAACATTTTTCAGCGAGACTAAAACCTAAATTACTCCATTCTCAATCCGTACAGGAAATTCTTCAAAGATTAGATACCTCTTATCAGCGGTTTTTCAAAAAGATATCCACCAGACCCCCGAAGTTTAAACGTGCAAAAGATTTTGCATCATTTGTTTTCAAACAGGGTGGTTACACTTTGAATGGAAATGTTTTAACGATAAACAAGTTACATAAAAGATATAAATTCTCAAAAAATAGAGACTATGAAGGAAAGATTAAAAGAATAGCTGTCAAGCGCTCAAAATTGAAGGAATACTATGTAATCATCATAACAGATAATAACCCAAACACGTACGAAAAGACACACAATGGTGCATCCGTAGGAATTGACTTTGGGCTGAAAACTTATTTGACGATGAGTGATGGTGCTTCATTCAACAATCCGCAGTTTTTGAAAGAGGACTTAACCAAACTAAGACGGAAGTCCAGGTTATTATCCAAAACAAAAAAGAAGTCAAACAATCGACAAAAAAGACGTCTTGAGCTTTGCCGTCTCCATGAATCTATCCAAAATAAGAGGAATGATTATCAATGGAAGTTAGCACACGAGCTTTGTAGAAAATACGACTACATTTTTATCGAAGACTTATCTTTAACGGGTATGACAAAGCTATGGGGAAGAAAGATGAACGATTTAGCGCATGCTTCATTCATTTCTAAACTCCAATATGTTGCCACGAAATACGGTGTTAAAGTCCATAAGATTGACCGTTGGTTTGCCTCATCAAAAACATGCGAGTGCGGATATGTAAACAATTCCCTGACACTATCAGACCGTGAATGGAAATGTCCTGAATGCGGGTTGATAAATGACAGGGACGTTTTAGCAGCTAATAATATACTTCGGAGGGGCATCTCCGAATTGTGGAGTGA
>DASRMZ010000370.1:0-2000 GCA_035647675.1 Thermoclostridium sp.
GTATTAAATATGTATTAAGTATATGTATTTTTTGTATAAGGATAAAGGATATATGTTCTTTGAGAGCTCTGTTGGGGTAATAACGACTTTACTTCAATAAATGTTTATTAAAGGGCTTTCTACCTTCGGTTCCAACTACAATTCTATCCTTGAGCTTTAAAAAAGTTGCCTCCCCGATTCCCTTTACATTTTTAATTTCTTCTATACTTTTAAATGTTCCATTTTGCTTTCTGTATTCTATTATTGCATTGGCCTTTACCTCACCAATACCATGGAGCAGAATTAATGTATCTTTATCAGCTACATTTATATTAATTGGCATAGTTGACGCTTCTTTAGTTGGCATTTCTTTAGAGCTTCCTTTTGAAGAGTCTTCCGAAACTATGCCGTCCCCTTCTGCCTGTTGGTCTTTTGTGTTATGCCCTTTTCCCTGTGTTACTTGCTCAGTGCTTTTTTCATCAACACTAAAAACCTCAACTTGGTTATCTCTTAGATACCAACCCCATAAAGCGAGTAATATGGTAAGCACTAAAAGACCAATAACTATATATTCTTTTCTAATTATAATTTTAATATCGAAAAATTTAAACTCCATTCTTTTCACCTAATGATTAACATTTATCTCTTCTACGGTTATATCTTTTCTAGAAGTAACTGTATAACCTTGGAGATGAATTTTATATGTAATGTTCAGGCGCCTTTGAAAGAAGTCGAAAATATGTGTGTTAAAAAGTAACACATTGAAAAAATTTCAATTCATAATGACATATGATGGAAGCATGAAGTCAATTTCTCAATATTTTTCGGTACATACTTCTAATAGTTATTATATATGTGATTTACTCAATATCTTTTTTGCCAAGATACTCGTAGCGATTTTATGTATAATTCTATCAACTACATATTAAACCTTTGCAACATCATCTATAATGTTAACTATCTTTTCCACTGTATTTTGTAAATCGTTACGCTGCATTGCTTTTATGTATGTGTTCCTATTTTTATATGTAGTATTTACCGCTTCTAAAAGAGAGTTTTTGTTGAGGTTTTCTTCAAGTAATACTTCACTATATCCATTTTTCTTAAAGGAATTTGCGTTTAAGATCTGATCTCCTCTACTTGCAGCTTTTGACAATGGTATAAGCAGCGCAGGTTTATTTAACTCAAGAATCTCAAACAACACAGTCGCCCCAGCTCTTGATATTAATAAGTCAGCACAAGCAAAAATATCAGGCAATTCTTTATTTACATATTCAAATTGCTTATACCCCTTTGTTTTATTAAGCTCAGGTGCCATATTCCCTTTACCGCAAATATGTACTATCTGATACGTTTGAAGTAGTTCGCTTAATGCTGAGCGAACAGCTCTGTTTATATTCTCTGATCCCTGGCTACCCCCAATAATCATAAGAACGGGTTTAATGCTAGTAAAGCCACATAGCTTATAGCCATTTATGCGATCCCCAAAAGCGATTTCTTGCCTTACAGGAAGTCCTGTTATGTGTGCATTATCCGAAGACAGGTGCTCTTTTGTCTCAGGGAAAGTATAGCAAACCTTTTTTGCAAAGGGTATTGATAATTTATTAGTAAGCCCAGGAGTAATATCCGATTCATGTATAACAACAGGAATCCTAAGTAGCCAGGCTGCCCAAACCACAGGGCACGATACAAAGCCGCCCTTACTAAAAACAACCGATGGTTTTATTTTTTTCAGTACTGAAAGAGCTTGCCCTAAGCCTGCAATAATTTTAAATATATCGGTAACATTTTTTACATCAAGATATCTTCTAAGCTTCCCCGCAGATATACCGTGGTATGTAATGCCTTCTTTTTCAATCAACTGTTTTTCTATTCCACTTTTAGAGCCAATATAATATATTCTATACCCTCTATCCTTAAGCATCGGCAACAGCGCAATATTCGGAGTCACATGACCCGATGTACCCCCACCTGTCAATACTATCACTTTCATTTTAATCTCTCCTGTGAAGTATATTTAT
>DASRMZ010000371.1:0-3886 GCA_035647675.1 Thermoclostridium sp.
TCTTGATTTAGGGCTTGTATCAAATACAGCTATCGAGGCGCTGCAAAAAAGTCCATCGGGTGATCCTACTGCATACCAGATAAGGGGAGCAGTAATAGCATTAAGGAAAGAAGATGCATTTAACATTCTTGTAGAGCTATAGGGGGGGTTGATTAATATGGGCTTAACAGTAAATTCAACGGGAAAAAATGCAATTAGTGGATTTAAAGACATGGTGGTTAAATCAGAAGGTGAGTTTTTAATCTCGCTAGCTGGAAATCCTAATGTGGGCAAAAGTACTGTATTTAATAGCCTTACAGGATTAAACCAGCATACGGGTAATTGGCCAGGCAAAACCGTTACTAATGCTCAGGGGAAATTCACGCATAAAGGAAAGGACTTTCTTATTGTTGATGTGCCAGGGACATATTCTATGATGTCAAGCTCTGTAGAGGAGCAAATCGCAAGAAATTTCATTTGCTTTGGAAACCCTGATGCAACAGTTGTTGTGGCTGATGCAACCTGTCTTGAGCGAAACTTGAATTTAGTGCTGCAAATACTAGAACTGTCACCCTCTGTTGTTGTTTGTGTTAATTTAATGGATGAAGCAAAAAAGAAAAAGATAAAAATAGATATGAGATTGTTGTCAGAAAGCCTTGCTGTGCCTGTAGTGGGCGTATGTGCAAGAAAAAACGAAGGTCTCGATGAATTAATGGACAATGTGTATAAAATAGTGAGTAGGGAAATAAAAAGTAACCCCATAAAGGTTTGTTATGATCCGATTATAGAGCAGTCTGTAAAAAACATTGAAGAATGTGTAAATGCGAGCTTACAAAGCCAGCTTGACACTAGGTGGATATGTTTAAAACTACTTGAAGGAGATTGTTCAATTCTTGAAGACATTAAAGAATACATTGGTCTTGACTTAGATGATAATATACAGCTTAAAGCAGAATTGAAAAAAGAAAAGGACCGATTAAAAAGTAATGGTATTAGTGAAGACGACTTTAGGGATATTGTGGTATCCAATATAGTCAGCCATGCTGAGAGCATAGCAAAGAAGGCAGTTTGCTATGAGAATAATAAATATAACTCAAAGGATAGAAGCATAGATAAAATCGTTTCCTCAAATGTTTTTGGGATACCTATTATGATAATGCTGTTAGGCGTAATATTTTGGCTTACAATATTGGGTGCAAATTATCCCTCGGAGTTGTTATCGACGGGGTTTTCGTGGGTCGAAGGAATGTTTTCTAAATTGCTGTTGTTAATAAAAACACCAATCTGGTTACATGACATGCTAGTATTAGGCATGTTTCGTACACTTTCATGGGTTGTCTCTGTGATGCTTCCGCCAATGGCTATTTTCTTTCCTCTTTTTACATTGCTTGAGGATTTGGGGTACCTTCCCAGAGTGGCATTTAACCTTGACAATTTCTTCAAAAGATCATGTGCTCACGGGAAACAATCTCTAACAATGTGTATGGGATTTGGATGTAATGCTGCGGGTGTGGTAGGCTGCAGAATTATCGATTCACCTCGGGAAAGGCTTATCGCCATAATTACTAATAACTTTGTCCCTTGCAACGGAAGATTTCCAACTTTAATTGCCATTGCTACTATTTTCTTTGGTGGATTGGTTGGGGCAGGAAATGGTATTTTACCCACCATCATTGTTACAGGAATTGTGGTGCTCGGTGTTTACATGACACTAGCTATATCAAAAATATTATCAAAGACAATTTTAAAGGGTGTTCCTTCATCATTTGCGTTAGAGCTACCACCATATAGAAAGCCACAAATCGGCAAAATAATTGTAAGATCTATATTTGACAGGACACTTTTTGTGCTTGGAAGGGCTGTTGCGATCGCTGTACCTGCAGGTATAGTTCTTTGGTTAATGGCAAATGTTCATGCTGGGGAATTGAGTCTATTAAGTCATTGCGCAACGTTTCTTGATCCATTTGCTAGGGCTATAGGGATGGATGGATACGTATTAATGGCATTCATACTTAGTCTTCCTGCCAATGAAATCTTAATTCCTATAATATTAATGAGTTATATGTCTGCTGGAAGCATGCTTCAATATGAAAATCTAACTCAATTGGGCACAATACTTATATCTAATGGATGGACTTACATTACAGCAATTTGTGTAATGATTTTTACGTTGATACATTTTCCTTGCGGAACAACTTTGTGGACAATACAAAAAGAAACCCAGAAGATACGTTGGACAGTAGTAGCTTTTCTCCTTCCTACAATTACAGGAATAGTAATATGCTTTGTAATTACATCAATTGCACGTATTTTAGGGCTTGCGTAAGAGTATGTAAAAGTGGATGGCGGCATTGAACTCCCAACAACCCATATACGATATTACGGTAACCAAATAGCCTTTTAACACATAGGATATACTAGTTAAACTGTGTGAGGTGATTTTAATGAGTGGCTGCAATAATCAAGGTTTTTTAGGTTTAGGTGGCTGGGAATGGATAATAATTGTTGTTCTTTTAATAATAATTTTCTGCCCCGATATTTTGAGTCCTAAGGGCAAATTTGACAGATGCTAATAAATATTATCGGGAATATTAATGATGTGCCATCAAAAATGTCAGTATAGGCAAATAAATATTCCAATAAAATGACCAATTAAAATGCCCCGTAAATAAAACGGGGCTAATTTTTATTGCGAAATACGAATATAGCTCAGTGTTTTTCATGTTAGAAAATCAACGAAATATACTTTTATTCTCTATCTTTTTTAGGAATAATCTCAATCCAGTAGCCATCTGGATCGCAAATAAAGTAAATCCCCATAGACTTATTTTCATAGCATATGACATCATTTTTTTTGTGAAGCTCATATGCGCTTAGCATGTCATTTACTTCAAAGGCTAAATGGATTTCATTATCCCCTAAATTGTAAGGCTCTTTTCTATCGCGAAGGTATGTCAATTCCAAACGATGGCTTGTAATGCCATCCCCTAAGAAGACTAAAATAAACTCCCCATGCTCTGGAACACTTCTTCGAGTTTCTTTAAGTCCAAGGTTTTCCTCATAAAACCGAACACTTTTCTCTAAATCCATGACGTTAACATTATTGTGACTAAAAGTAAATTGCATAAAATAACCTCCCCAAATATAATCAACTTCAATGTTAAGATGTATTTATTTTACCATGAAACGATATATAATTACAGTTCACTCCATTTATATTTTGAGCTATAGCTATGCACTAAAGGAAACGACGCTTCATTTGCAAGAGCTGTATTTCGCTAATGTTTTCCTTATATTGCACAGCTATATCTCACCGGTTATATGTGAGTAGGAAATATATATAATCATAGGTGTAAGCTTTATGAAAATTATATCCTGAATTATAAAATCCATGGTATAATGTCAAAAAGAAGTGATTTGTAATCACGCAAGCAGAGTATTTATGTGTATTATTATAAAAACATCTCAAATGCTCTCTAGGAGGAGGTAAGTATGTTTGATATATTAAAAAACAAACCTGCTTCATACATACCATGTGGAATTTTGCACAGGGAAATATCTTTGGTGTAAGTGTCAGTGGTATGGATATTATGGCGTCGGTATTTTCATTTGTTCCAACAAATGAAGGTGAGCTGATTAATGGAGGCACATTCGGTCTTGAAGGTGGACTTGCTGTAACAATTGTCCTAATTTTAGCTACCATTGCTGTACTTTTAGTCAAGGCGAAGCCTGTAACGCCACAAACCCAAGGGGATGAAGACATAGAAGCTCAGGATGTTTTTGCACTATAGGGGTATTATCTAAATTGTATTAACAATTAACCAAGGCTTTTGTGATGTTACTTTTTTAAATTCCACTGTTCAATATATTGTGGCTATGAATGACGGTTTGCCGCCACATATTGTAC
>DASRMZ010000372.1:0-15791 GCA_035647675.1 Thermoclostridium sp.
ATACAATATGGATATTGGGAGAATACTGATTGCTTTCGGTTTAACCTTAATTGCGGGTTTATCCACAGGAATTGGTAGCATTATAGCTTTTTTTGCAAAGAGAACTAATACTCGGTTTCTATCGATATCATTAGGTTTTTCTGCAGGTGTTATGATATATGTGTCATTTGCTGATATGTATGTTGAAGCACAATCAACTCTTGCTATAGCTCTTGGACAAAGAAATGGAGCGTGGGCAGCGGCATTAGCTTTCTTCGGTGGAATGCTGCTTATAGCGCTAATTGATAAATTAATCCCTTCAGCTGAAAACCCACATGAGATAAAGCGAGTTGAAGATGTTGGAGATGTTGAAGATGGAAATATTCCTAATGATTCCACGAAATTGATTAGAATGGGAACATTAACGGCTTTAGCTATTGCAATTCATAATTTTCCAGAGGGTATAGCAACTTTTATTGCAGCTATGAAGGATCCTAGCTTAGGAATCGCCATTACTGTAGCAGTTGCAATACATAATATTCCTGAAGGAATATCTGTGTCTATTCCTATTTATTATGCAACAGGGGACAAAAAGAAAGCATTTAAGCTATCTTTTCTTTCGGGTTTGGCAGAGCCTTTAGGTGCCTTGGTGGGTTTTTTGATTTTGATGCCATTTCTAAATGATGTGGTTTTTGGAGTTGTATTTGCTGTAGTCGCAGGAATTATGGTGTATATTGCTTTAGATGAATTGTTACCTGCTGCAAGAGAGTATGAACAAGCGCATTTATCAATATATGGACTTATTGCAGGTATGATGGTGATGGCTGTTAGTCTTATATTATTTATGTAATATCATCAAAGAAAATTTGCATTAATTCTTTAACAATAGAAAATATATATTAACATAGAAAAGCCAGCCGGGAATTATATCCGACTGGCTTAAATTTATGAGAAATATATTAATTCTTTATTTTAGTCTATACTAAGAAACTTGTGTGACGTTTTAAGATCCTCAATAATTTTGATGTTCTGTGGACAAGCTTCTTCACATAGACCACATTCAACGCAGAAAGATGCATCTCTGTTCTCTTTCACAAAGTTGTTTGCATATGCTCTTCTGCTTCCTTCTTCTTCATTGTACATTACTGCATTGTTAACAAGATTAAACACGCCCGGTATTGCAACTCCGGATGGACATGGTAGGCAATATTCGCAGGATGTACATGGTACCTTAGTTTTATCAAGGTATATCTGACGTACTTCTTCTACGAGTGCCAGCTCATGTTCAGTCATGCAGTTGGCTTTTGCATCGGAGAAAATACGCAAGTTATCTTTAAGCTGTTCTAAACTGCTAACTCCGCTTAGGATAACTGCTATTTCAGGGAAGTTATATAGCCATCTAAATGCCCACTCAATAGGTGTTCTCTTTTCGATTGCTTTGTCCCATACCGCTGCAATTTCAGGTGTTATACTAGATGCTAGTTTACCGCCCTTTAAAGGCTCCATAATAACAACAGGGATACCTTTAGAACCAGCATATTTTAGGCCTTCTACGGTAGCCTGTTCATGCATATCCATTATATTCAACTGGATCTGACACATATCCCAATCATATCCATCAATAATTTCATGAAACACATCGGAATTATCGTGGAATGAAAAAGCAATGTATTTGATCTTGCCTGTTGCCTTTGCTTTTTCCAAAAAATCAAAAACATTAAGTTTATTAATGAAGTCCCATCTTTCTTTATTTAAAGCGTGTAACAGATAAAAATCTATATGGTCAGTATTTAGCTTCTCCAGTTGTTCATCCAATAAACGATCAAAATCTTCATATTTTTCAACAAGCCAAACAGGTGACTTTGTTGCGAGAAAGACCCTTTCACGATAGCCGTCAGCTAAAGCTTTACCAACAATAACTTCACTTTGCTGGTTATGATATCCATATGCTGTATCAATATAGTTAACACCATGATCGATTCCATATCTGACCATTTTAATGGCTTCGGCTTCGTCAACAATATTCTCATTTCCATTCTTTATTGTGGGAAACCTCATACATCCAATTCCGAATAAAGACACTGGTTTATCAAACTTACTAAATTTACGATATTCCATGCTTAACCCCCTAAATTTAAAGTACTAAATATATATACCCATTATATCAAGGATTACAACAAATCTATGATATATTGTTATATTTATATTCATTATTATAGTGAAATCATCGGTCAAAGACCCTAATTAAGGCTTTTTGATGTAGCTCTAATAAGCTTTAGCGGTACAATATAATATGGCAGGTTATCCAGCATAGCCACAATACATGTACAGCGATATGCAAAAATACGTAACATAGCAAAATGTTCAACCATATAATACCCTAGCTTATAAGAGTATTGTATCATGTTTTTAATCGGTAATAAAGCAAAACGCTCCTTGTGGTTTAATAAAGAATCGTTATAATTAGTTATTCTATTGACTCGCAGCGCTATTTACAATATAATGGAAATGAAAATCATTCAGGAAAGGGGTGTAATAATGATTATTAGAACATTTTCTAGACAAAAAGCTACTACTTTTTTAGAGGTGGTCATTAACTAATTGAATATTGGCGGAAGGTGCAAGGATAAGCCTTCTGCGATTTAGAAATAACCCTTATGCCTGTCACTGAAGAGATCAAGGTCTTGGTTTCGTATTTATATTCTCATCAGTTTGAATGGATAATTTCTTAAATGTATTGCTTGTCAATTGTAGAGAATAGTTAGCTATAACATTAAGAAACACGGCACGATAAATGGTTATCGTGTTTTTTTATGTCCGCAGAGTCCGCAAAGGTTGATTTCTGCGGCTTTTTTGTCTTTTCATTTTCATAGACATTTTGCTGCATAGGGGTTTAGGATGGTCAAAGGAGTGTGACAAATTGAAGTATTACAATGCTAAGGAAGCATTACCCGAATGGTTATTAAAACAAGTGCAGCTATATGTTCAAGGTGAGATATTGTATATCCCAAAGAAAGAAACAGTAAGGTTAAAGTGGGGAGAGGCAAACGGAACTCGTAAACACTATATGAAAAGAAATATTGAGATAGTTAAGAAACATAGAAATGGAGCTGGCATATCGGATTTGTCTGAGCAATATTGTCTTTCTGAACATAGCATTAAAAAGATTATTACAGAAATGAAGAAGGTTATATAATGGCTTTTGTGAGCTAACCATAATAAATATTAGCAGTACAATAGGTGGTAAAAAACTCTCATGCATACAACAACATATTATACAGTGGTACGCAAAATATGTAGCATCGCAAAATGCTTTATATAACAAGAAGAGAAAGTATAAAGGAATATTTGAGAAAATACTTCATTAAGCGATCGATTGATCGCTTTTTTTTATTCTAAAAAATGATAGGTGCGCCAATTGTCATGGTTGCAAGCGATATATAGAATACAGGCCTATATACTTGCGTTATTCACTTAGTTGCTATATTATTTTTAATTAATGATTCATAATTCGTTTTGTGAGGATAACATGATTATTGAATGGCGGAAAGGCATTAAAGCTGCTCTACCTATTATGGTGGGGTATGTACCAATAGGCTTGGCGTTTGGAATTCTTGCATCCCAGCAAGGAATTACAGTAGGGAATATTTTTTTAATGTCCCTATTTGTTTATGCTGGCTCGGCACAGTTTATTGCAACCGCAATGATGTTTTCTGGTATTCAGGCAATCTCCATTATATCAACAACATTACTTGTAAATTTAAGGCATCTTTTAATGAGTGCCTCTCTTGCTCCTCATATGAAGGGGTTTTCATCCTTTATTCAATCGCTTATTTCCTTTGGAATAACTGATGAAACCTTTGCTGTATCGGGAAACTATGTACAAAACAATAAAGCTTCTGCAGGTTTTTTTGGCGGTTTACATATAGCCTCACATGCAAGCTGGATACTGTCTACCGTTATAGGTGGTATATTCGGTAGTAAACTTACCGAAACTGCAAAATGGGGCTTGGATTTTGCTTTATCTGCAATGTTCATAGGGCTTATGATTCCACAGCTAAAGGATAAAAGAGGGCTTTTGGTGTGCATATGCGCAGGTCTATTGTCGTTGGTATTAAAAACATATTTAGGTGGAAACTATAATGTAATAATCGCTGCAATCATTGCAGCAACGATAGGAGTGATGACTGAAAAATGGAACAACAAACAATCCTTATCATACTTGGAATGAGCATAGTTACTTATATACCAAGAGCATTGCCAATAATTGTGCTATCAAAATTCAAATTACCGGATTGGTTTTTGAGATGGTTAAAGTACATACCTATAGCTATTTTATCAGCGTTACTTTTCCCACAAATTATGATGTTTGAAGATCATGTAAACATAAGCCTGGATAATAAAAATCTTTTGGCTGCAATTCCAAGCCTCTTGGCTGCTTATAAAACAAAGAGTTTGTTTATTACTGTTTTAGTGGGCATTATTTCTATGTTACTATTGAATTTATTATGATCAAATTAATAAAAACTTTTACGATATATGCCAATTATCTTTTTTGTATGTCATATACATTAAATCCCTTACAATATAGAAGTGAAACAATTGAATACTTTTCGTTTATTGTAGCAAGATAAAAGTAGTTATCTTTTATGGAGGTTACTATGCCCATAGTAGTTGTAGTAATAATTAGGTCAATCATTAGTTTTTTCTTACTGCTCTTATTAGTGAAGCTTGTAGGCAAACAACAGGTTTCCCAACTTACTTACTTTGATTATATTGTGGGAATCACTATTGGTTCTATTGCTTCAACACTGTCTGTTCAAGTTAATGAAAATACATGGGCATCTATAGCAGGCATGTTTGTATGGGCCTCATTAGCAGTTCTTCTTGCCTTTGTTGGATTAAAAAGTCCACTTTTAAGAAAAGTTTTAGAAGGGGTCCCCGAAATAATCGTACAAAACGGAAAAATAGATAACAATATATTACAAAGAAATCAGATATCTACCGAAGAGTTAATGTCAATGCTCCGAACTAAGGATGTATTCAATGTTGATGATGTGGAGTTTGCTGTGTTAGAACAAAACGGAAAAATTAGTGTGTTACTTAAATCACAAAAACAGCCATTAACACCTCAGGATATGAATATTCCCACAAAATATATTGGATTACCTGCAAACCTTATAATGGATGGAAGGGTAAATATGGAAGCCATGCGCTCTGTTAATCTATCAAAAGCATGCTTGGAGCATCACCTTAGAAAAAAGAAAATAACGGATTTTGAAGATATATTTCTTGCACAATTAGATACACAGGGTAACCTTTTTATAGACATGAAGGATAATAAAACGAGCTATACTATATCATTAACAGAATAAGCAGGTGAAAATAGTGAAAAAGACTGTAAATTTATTTATAATACTTATTCTAATAATTAATATTTCAGGGTGCACGCTTTTTAAAAAGCCAGTGGATAATAAAACAGGTTTTTCACAATCGCTTCCCATGGTAGAAGAAGCCATTGTTGAAGAAAACTATGAGAGTGCAGATGAAAGTTTAATTCAATCCATGGAAAAGTGGAAAAAGGTTAAGCCTTTCATGCAAGTTGAAATAGACCATGATGTTATAAACGAGATTGAATCGGAATTGGTAGCATTATCTGCTTATATAGAGACAAAGGATAAATCCTCTGCATTGGCTTCTATAAGGGTTGTTATAAACCTGTGGTCAGATATCGGCTCCAAATAACTGCTAAATAAATCTTGCGATACAACCTTATTAAACCTTAATTTACAGCGGCATGCAAAATGCGTAGCATAGCAAATGTTACTGTGCACAGGTAACAAGAGAAATAGCTGTGCAGCATAAGGAAAACATTAGCGGAAAGCAGTATAGTAAATGCTTCTATACATTATTGTTTCTCAGATATGTTTATAATTTCACTATAATCCTGTATTATATATTGTAGTAACTCCTTAGCATTGGAGTGCGAAAGGTGAGGTTAACAATGGGTAAGAATGTTAGAAATGAACAGAGGTTATGGTATAAAAGTCCTGCAGCATCTTGGAATGAGGCACTTCCAATTGGCAATGGAAGATTGGGAGGGATGGTGTACGGAAATGTACACAACGAGCAAATACAGCTCAATGAAGAGAGTATATGGCATGGTGAGCCCATTGACAGAAACAACCCTGATGCATTAAAGAACCTACCTCAAATAAGGCAACTATTATCAGATGGACGGATAAAGGAAGCGGAGCAGCTTGCCGAAATGGCTTTGTCGGGGGTTCCCGAGAGCCAACGTACATACCAAACCATGGGTGATTTGTTTTTAGATTTTGACATTGAGGATTGTGAAATTGAAGATTATGCTCGGGAATTGGATCTTGAAAATGCTATGGCTACTGTGAAATTTAAAGCTAATGGTGTGAATTATACAAGGCAGTACTTTTCAACATTTCCAGATCAGGTAATGGTAATGAGAATAACTGCGGACAAGCCAGGGATGATAAGCTTTAAAGCTTTTCTTAGAAGAGGACGGTATTTGGATGCAGTAAAGTCCTTCGATAATAATGCTATAGCTATGTATGCAGGCTGTGGTTCAGGAAAAGCCATTCGGTTTTGTACTATGGTGAAGGCAATAAACGAAGGTGGAGAAGTTTTAACAATGGGTGAAAATCTCGTTGTTGAACGAGCCGATGCAGTTACATTAATATTATCTGCTGCTACAACCTTTTATCATGATGATTATGAAAAGCAGTGTAAAATATATTTAGATAATGCGGCTGTCAAACAATTTAATGAGCTTTGTGCAAATCATAAAAAGAATTATGCAAAATTCTATGATAGGGTTTCTTTAAATATTGATGATGGAAATGATAAGCTTACTCTAAGTGTATTGGATACATCAGAACGCTTAAAAAGAATTCAAGCAGGTGAGGAAGATACAGATCTTATATGCTTGTATTTCCAGTTTGGACGTTATCTTCTCATTTCATGCAGTCGCCCTGGAACTTTACCTGCAAATCTCCAAGGAATCTGGAATAAGGATATGCTTCCATCATGGGATAGTAAATATACAATAAATATTAATACTGAAATGAACTACTGGCCAGCCGAGCCGTGCAACCTTCCTGAATGCCATGAGCCCTTGTTTGATCATATTGAAAGAATGAGGATTCCCGGAAGAATAACAGCTAAAAAAATGTATGATTGTGGAGGGTTTGTTGCTCACCACAATACCGATATATGGGCAGACACCGCGCCACAGGATATCTATATTCCAGCAACATATTGGCCAATGGGTGCCGCTTGGCTTTGTTTGCATCTTTGGGATCATTATGAATATGGGTTAGAACAAAAGTTTTTAGAACGTGCTTTTCCTATCATGAAGGAAGCGGCTGAATTTTTTTTGGATTTTTTAATTGAAGATGATAAAGGAAGATTGGTGACAAGTCCTTCAGTCTCTCCAGAAAACACGTATATTCTTGACAATGGTCAGAGGGGTTGCCTTTGTATTGGGGCTTCAATGGATAGCCAGATACTTTATATTCTGTTTAGCAATTGTGTTAAGGCTGCCCAAGTTCTTGGCATTGAATCTATAACAGTGGAACAGTTGAAAAGTGCAATGGATAAACTACCTAAACCCCAAATCGGAAAATATGGTCAAATACAGGAATGGTCTGAAGATTATGAAGAAGCTGAATTAGGACACAGACATATATCACATCTTTTCGGGCTACATCCTGGGAACATCTTTACAGTTAGAAAAACACCTGAACTTGCACAAGCAGCAAGAAGAACCCTTGAAAGAAGATTAGAACATGGTGGGGGTCACACTGGCTGGAGCAGGGCTTGGATTACAAATATGTGGGCAAGGCTAAAGGATGGTAGGAATGCGTATGAAAATGTGTTAGATCTTTTAAGAAAATCCACCCAGTTAAATATGCTGGACTCTCATCCACCATTTCAAATAGACGGAAACTTTGGTGGAACTGCGGGCATTGCAGAAATGATCTTGCAAAGCCATGAAGGTGGTTTGGAGTTTTTACCAGCAATTCCGAGCTGTTGGCGAAATGGAAATGTACAAGGTTTAAGGGCAAGGGGTGGATTTACTGTAGATATCCAATGGCATGAAGGCATGTTGACTGCTGCAGTTATCCATTCAAATGGTGGAAGTAATTGTACGATCATTAGCGAGCAGAAGATAGATGTTCAATGTAATGGTGATAAGGTAAATACGGTGTTTAATGAAGATGGGATTACTTTTGAAACCCAGAAAGGGAATAAATACATAATCACCTTTGAGCGGTAACAAATCACCCGAAGCATGCCCCCGGGATGGGTAAGCTTCATTCCGCTAATGTTTTCCTTATATTGCGCAGCTATATCCCTTGGGTTACCTGCGAACAAGTTATATTAATGCGGTAAATTGAAAAGTAATTTACGTATTTAATGAACTTTCATTATAAGAATTCTTTCTCTTTACAATACCGATAAGTCAGAGTAATATAGATAGGTGAGTAAAACAACCATACAAAATTTGGTTTAAGATTAGAATGAGCTTAACATGGGTAGTACAGACGAAGTTTATTATTTAATAATTGATTTTCAGATACGGGGAGGTAGCCATGGCAATACGTTTATGTGTTAATACAAAGAAAACATCAAATATGGTATACCTAAATTATGTGAAAGAATTACAGCCCTGTGGTACACACATTTTCTAAGACCTATTAAGTTTGAGAGGCTGCAGGTTCTTTTGGAATCTGCAGCCTTTATTAACTTTAAATGTTTAAAAAAGTTTGTCTCCAATAGTGGGGAGGGGGTTATTATGAGAAAACTTAAAATACTTAGGCAGTTTATGAAAGGCAACTTAATAAAATATTTTTTCGCAATTCTTTTTTCCGGGGTTGCCGTTATATTTTCAATTATTAGCCCCATGGTTATTAGTTTCACGATAGATTCTGTTGTAGGAACAGAGCCAATGAATTTGCCTACTTGGATTTCGAATTATGTTGTTAAAATCGGTGGTAGGGATGCGCTCAGAGAAAACATCTGGATAGTGGGCTTGGTATTTGTTTTGTTGACGGCATTGACAGGTATTTTCCAATATATTAAAAACCGCTGGTTTGCAGTAACAACAGAAAAATCAACTAAAAATATTCGTGACACCTTATATGACAGTCTTCAGCATATGGAATATTATGAGCATGTAAAGTCGCAAACAGGTGATCTTACCCAAAGGAGTACAGCTGATGTTGAGACCATGAGAAAATTCATGGCTAATCAGGTTACACAGGTTGGTGAAATACTATTTACAGTAGTATTTACTCTAATAGTAATGATAAATTTGAATGTTAAATTAACCTTGTATTCCCTTTGTGTTATACCCTTTATTTTTATTGCATCCATAATATTTTTCACCAAGGTTAAGAAAGTCTTTCATGAAGTTGAACAAGCCGATTCAGAGCTACATACAACACTTCAGGAGAGTCTAACAGGTGTGAGAGTTGTAAAGGCATTTGCTAGGCAAACATATGAGATGGATAGGTTCAAGGAAAAAAACGGAAATTTAAAAAAAGAAGTTAGAAAACTCAATGAACTAATGGCTTGGTACTGGTCCATGTCAGATTTATTATGCATGACCCAGGCAATGATTGTACTATTTATTTCGGTAAGCTGGGCTGCAACAGGCCAGATTACACTTGGGACGCTTATTCTTTTTGTAGCATACATAAGAAATCTAATCTGGCCTATTCGTCAGCTTGGAAGGGTAATTTCGGATATGGGTCAAGCTTTTGTGGCGTTTGATAGAATAATTGAAATACTTGAAAAGCCATTAGAACCTAAGGATATTCAAGGTCTGACTCCAGAAATTAAGGGCAATATAGTATTTGAAAATGTGAGTTTTCATTACCCTGATGGCACATGCCCTTTGAAAGATATATCATTTGAAGTTAAGCAAGGTCAAACAGTTGGGGTATTAGGACCTACAGGCTGTGGAAAAACTTCACTGATGCACCTTTTGGTAAGGCTTTTTGATTTTCAAAAAGGCTCAATCAAGATGGATGGCTATGAGATAAATGAAATAGATAAAAAGTGGCTAAGAAGCAATGTTGGAATTGTACTGCAGGAACCATTCCTATTTTCAAAGTCTGTGGTGGATAACATAAAAATGTCAAATCCAGAGGCGAGTATTAATGAAATTGAAAAAGCTACTAAAATTGCAGCAATACATGATTCCATACTGTCCTTTGAAAAGGGGTATGATACTCTAGTTGGAGAAAGGGGCGTCACACTTTCCGGGGGACAGGTTCAGCGTGTTGCAATAGCGCGCACGGTGTTGAATAATCATCCAGTTCTTATTTTTGATGATTCTCTTAGTGCCGTTGATATGGAAACAGATATTATGATACGGCAAGCATTAAGTGAGCGTAGCAAAGGTGTAACGACTTTTATTATCTCACATAGAATAAACACATTGGCACAATCAGATTTTATTATAGTTATTGATAAAGGGACAATTGTTCAAAAAGGAACACATGAAGAGCTTGTTCTAGAAGACGGTTTGTATTCAAGGATTTGGAATATCCAGAGTTCTGTTGAGGAACAGGAAGGAGTGAATACATAATATGGGTAATAATACCTTTCAAGAGGAAGTTTTCTCAAAGGGCTTTAATATGGCACTTTGGCGAAAGATGCTAAAATATGCAAAGCCATATAAGAATAAACTAATAGTGCTCAGCTTATTTATGGCAATGTTAGCAGGGTTTGATGCAGTAATTCCTCTAATGCAAAGATATGCTATAGACAATTTCATTGTAATGGGGTCTACTACAGGCACCACAATATTTTTTATTGGCTATGCGGTGATTATAGTTATTCAGACCTTAATAATTAAAGCTATGATATCATATGCCGGTCATGTAGAAACAGGAATATGCTATGACATTAGAGAAGATGGTTTCAATCATCTTCAGGAGTTATCATTTTCATATTATGATACAACTCCGGTGGGCTGGATGATGTCTAGGCTTACTTCAGATATATGGAGACTTGGAAGCACGTTAGCATGGGGTTTGGTTGACTTCGCATGGGGAATATGCATGATGCTTGTTACCAGTGTAGTAATGCTAGTTTTAGACTGGAAGCTTGCCTTACTGACGTTTACTGTAATTCCACTACTTTTCGTTATAAGCATATTCTTTCAAAAAAGAATACTTTTTAATCATAGGGATATTCGAAAAACCAATTCCCTTATCACGGCGGCATTTAACGAAGGTATTCAGGGAGTAAAAACCACCAAAACCCTCGTTCGGGAAGAAGGAAGCTTGGATGACTTTAAAAAGATAACGGGTGAAATGAAGCGTAAGTCGATAAGCGCTGCTACATTTGCCGCCATATATATGCCAATTGTAATACTATTAGGAAGCATTGGAGCAGGTATTGTATTGTGGAGAGGCGGTACAAATTTAATGGTTGGAACGCTATCATATGGTACACTTGCAGCTTTTATAACCTATGCGCTACAGTTTTTCTATCCAATTAGGGATATGGCAAGAATTTTTACAGACCTGCAGTCTGCTCAGGCATCAGCAGAAAGAATAATGTCTTTACTTGAGACAGAGCCAGATATACTTGATAATACAGAGGTATTGAAGGAAAATGGTTTTAATGATGAGGAAAATTGGCCTGAAATTAAAGGCAATGTAGTATTCGAAGATGTTACCTTTGCATATAAAACAGGTGAAAAGGTGTTGGAGCATTTTAATCTGTCTGTTAAAGCAGGTGAAAACATTGCCCTTGTAGGTGATACTGGCTCTGGAAAAAGCACCATTGTTAACATTGCATGCAGGTTTTATGAACCAACTGGAGGCAAAATTTTGATTGATGAGCATGATTATACTCAAATGCCTATGCAGTGGTTGTATTCCAACTTGGGTTATGTACTTCAATCTCCGCACCTATTTAGCGGAACAATAAAGGAAAACATTTTGTATGGAAAGCTGGATGCATCTGATGATGAAATCCTTAGAGCTAGCAAGCTTGTCAACCTGCATGATATAGTTATGAAAATGGAAAAAGGGTATGATACTAAGGTTGGAGAGGGTGGTTCGCTGTTATCGACAGGTGAAAAGCAACTTGTCTCCTTTGCACGAGCAATAGTATCGGATCCTGCTATATTTGTTCTTGATGAGGCTACATCATCTGTTGATACCGAAACAGAATTCCTTATCCAAGATGCAATATCAAACATCCTTGAGAATAGAACAAGCTTTGTAATTGCTCATAGACTCTCAACTATACGTTCGTCAGATAGGATTTTGGTAATACGTGAGGGTAAAATTGTTGAACAGGGGACGCATCAACAGCTTTTGGAAAACAAAGGACATTATGCAAAGCTTTATACAAATCAGTATTCAATGCAATTGGATTAAAGTGTAAACCAGTAAAAGAATATGAATTTTTTAGGAGAGGTAATCGATGCCAGATTATAAAGTTATATTCCATATTGATGAGCTAAGTAAGTGGAAGCTTCTACTTGCGAATGTTAACAATCTATTAAATGCTATAGATAATAAAAAGTTTCATATTGAAGTTTTGGCTAATGCAGAAGCTGTTAAGTACTATGACACATCTCAATTTCCTGAGGCAGATATTAATACTATAGAAGAGCTAAACAATAGAGGTGTAGACTTTATTGCTTGCAACAATGCATTGATAGCTAATCGTATCGAAAAACGCAACATTATTGATTTTACTAATATTGTGCCTGCTGGCGTCCTTGAACTTGTAGAAAAACAAAAAGAGGGATATGCTTATATAAAGCCATAAAATCCTTTTAACGATAGGTTGCACTGCAAAAGTTTTTGGTGAAATGTATTGACTATCAACTGCCTTTATAGTTTATCATAAGTAACATAAACATCAAATGGAGGTGCACTATGACCATAAAGGAGATTGAGTTAACCCCTCAGCTTCCACAAGTATTTTATCCTTGGCGTAGATTCCTTGCCAGAGCGCTGGAACTATCCCTTTACAGTACACTTTGGTCAACAACTCTTATTTTTGCATTCCACGTGAACATTGCATCAAGAAGTAGTATAGAAAATGGATATTTAAAAGGAGTTTCCTTTGTGGTTGAGTTACAGAATCAAAAGGATTTACTTGGTTCGTATGACAATCAAATAATTTTGATTTCACTTTCTTATGCCTGTGCACAAGAAGAAATCGGTTTATTTTCAAATGCACCGAAGCGGATAATTGATAATATTATTCAGAATACATTTAAAGATTACAATTTTACTGAATCTGGTGTAGAATTTACTTGTCAAACGGAGTATTCCGAATATATAGACAGCTATTCAGGTATTTTAATACCCAAGGAAAATGCTGAACAATACTATTTCAAAATAGAATATACTGTAGATAATGTGGGGTAGTACTACAAAGTTTATTAAAAAATGAATCGGTAGCTCGCTGCTCACTAATGACAAAGAAAAAAACAACCATAAATAAGACGTCTTTAAAGGTACATTTATATATACTGTAAAGGTAGCAGACAAGAATAAGATTTAATAATTTTTAAACAAAAAGAAGGGTGGTTTTTATGTCAGTAAATGTTGAAATGCTTGGACTTGCCGATAAGGTTGTAGGGATGCTGGTTAATAACGAGCAAAGAGAAGGCTTATATGATCACTTACATATGGATAACTGGGAGTGGCCTACAGGTGTGGCGCTCTATAGTACGTACAAGGTCTATAAAAGGACAAGTGATAGTAAATACCTTAATTATTTGACTAATTGGTATGATGAACAGCTTGCAAAGCCAACTCCTCATAAAAATGTCAATACCGTATGTCCTGCGTTAACTATGACTTGCCTTTATGAAGAAACAAAAAATGAAAAATATCTACCTCATATAAATATGTGGGCTGATTGGGTAATGAATGAAATGCCACGCACTCAATATGGTGGTATGCAGCATATGACTGTTTTAAACAGGCATTACGAGCAGCTTTGGGATGATACCCTTTTTATGACGGTTTTATTTTTACTAAAAGCAGGTAAGGTACTGAATAGAGATGAATATGTTGATGAAGCAAAGTTTCAGTTTCTTTTCCATATAAAATACTTGCAGGATAAAAAGACGGGTTTGTTTTATCATGGTTGGACATTCGATGGGAAGCATAATTATTCTAACGCTTTTTGGGGAAGAGGAAATAGTTGGTTTACATCAAGTGTTGTTGAATTCCTTGACATCTACGGAACAAATGATGCAGTTTCAAGGTTTATAACAATATCGTGGATAGATCAAGTTAAAGAACTCATTAAATATCAGGGTGAGAACGGTCTATTCAATACTCTACTGGATATTGAAGAGACATACTATGAAACCTCTGCAACAGCAGGCATTGCTTACGGAATTTTAAAGGGCGTACGCCTTGGAATTATTGGTGAAGAATATTTGGAATATGCAAGAAAAGCAGCCCACGCTGTTATTTCAAAGATAGATCACAACGGTATGGTCGAGGGTGTATCTTATGGAACTGGTATGGGAAAGGATTTGGAGTTTTATAAAAATATAGCCATTGCTCCTACAGCTTACGGACAAGGCTTGACATTTTTGATGTTAACTGAGCTGATATAGCTTCCGCTGCTATATTCTCATTCACCCAAACAAATACTGAAATACCTACGTTGAACACTAAGTGTGAACCCTCGGTAATTCAATTGACGGGTAGTTCACCAACATATTATGAAATTAAGTGCAAAATAGGACGAACATAAAATATGCAGCATCATAAAATGAAATAGATGATAGATTGCGGTGCATTAAATTGCGCCTTAACGCAAGAGTTTTGTTGTTGCAAAAGCAATCTTTAAATATAGAAAGGGTGCTGCATATGTATGTTATGCCAGGGATGCATAAGTTACCGCCATTGCCATATTCATATCAAGCCTTAGAACCCATCATCGGTGCCGAAACATTGAAGATTCACCATGACAAACACCATAAAGCCTATGTGGATGGCTTAAATAGGGCGGAATTGTATCTTGAACAGGCGCGAAATGCAAATAATATTGAATATATTAAATATTGGGAAAATCAACTTGCTTTTAATGGCTCGGGTCATATTTTGCATAGTATTTATTGGACTATTATGGCTCCAATTGGCACCGGAGGGCAACCTGGACAGAGGACTTTGTTTCATGTAAACCAATATTTTGGCGGTATAGACGCTATGAAAAATCAGTTTATACTTGCAACTGAAAATGTGGAAGCATCTGGTTGGGGTATTCTAACATGGCAACCCACATGGGGCAGGATGGAGATATTACAATCAGAAAAGCATCAGAACTTAACACAGTGGAGTGGTATTCCTATTCTTGTATGTGACGTTTGGGAGCACGCATATTATTTGGATTATCAAAATAGAAGAGCTGATTATGTAAATGCATGGTGGCAGCTTGTGAACTGGAATGAGGTTGAAAGAAGACTTATGGCTGCAATGAATGGCAGGGTTCCTTTAATTGAAGAAAGATGAAGAACCAGCCAATGATGCCCATTGAGCTTGTGTTGTTTACTACAAAAAGACTTCTTCCTTTGTAAACACTGGGGAGTATTGGTAAGCATGATATATTGCTGATTTACCTTCTGATGTTTCTATAGATAAAAGCAAGCTATATATTACTGCAAAATGGCCCAATTTAAACAGCTTAAATAATTTAGTAATAATCCCGCATTAACTTATTATTTTACAATAATTGATGCGGGATTTGTATTTTTATAATAATACTCACAGTATTTA
>DASRMZ010000373.1:0-7575 GCA_035647675.1 Thermoclostridium sp.
AAAAACAGAAACATTAGGATAAGCAGCTTTAACGCGGGAGATCATTTCTTTAAAGCTGTCAATTAGAGCAACGTCTTTTCCGCCAGCTTCAGGACCCTTAACACCAAGACACAATTGATAGTCTTCTTCATTACCAATAAGGATGTCTGAAATGCTTGCAATCTCTGAAAATATTTCTCCAAGCTCTTTTTCACGGCCTTTCCAGAATGTAGCACGGTGATTTAGATCAAAAGATATCTTTGTTCCATGTTTTTTTGCTGCCCTTGCTAATTCAAGACAGAATATACTAGTTTCGGGAGATAGTGCGCATATTAAGCCTGATAAGTGTAGAACCTTAACACCATCTTCACCAAATAATTTGTCGAGGTCAAAATCTTTTACATTTAATGTTCTTCCTACTTCACCTGCACGGTCATTGTGCACTCTCGGTCCTCTTACACCATAACCTGAGTCTGCAATATTGAACTGGTGACGGTATCCCCAAGGACCACCTTGATCCACTTCTGTGCCTTCAAACTCCATATGTCTGCTAGCTAAGTCATCTTTAATAAATCTGGCTATGGGACTACCCTTTACAAATGTTGTTAATACCTTAACCTTAAGCCCTAAATAAGATGAGATACTGGCTACATTGGTTTCTGCACTTGTAGCATGCATAAAGAAAGTATCACTACTATTTACGGGTTGTGAGTTGGTAGGGGTGATTCTAATCCCCATACTTGTTGGAACCACCATTGAATAAACGGCATCTTCTCTTAGTTGCATTAATTACCCTCCTTAAAAAAGTCTTTGTTATTATTCTACCTTATTTTCACCCTTTTGGACAGGCGAATATTGGTATATTCATTACCTTTCTTGCTAATTACGTTACTGTTCACACAACACCCCGTTGTCATTCCGAACGTAGTGAGGAATCTTTGTTTTAGAGTAAGATTCCTCGGCAGGCTCGGAATGACAATCATCGGCTCGGATACCCTTGGATGACAGCTAAGGTATGTGCGGGTGTGAACTATAGCCTAATTACTGTTCATTGACTTAATATTTTGCAATACCCGTCAATCTTCAATTTGTCTCTATATTCTTAAATATTCCCACTGAGGCAAGAAAAAAACATGTAACAACAATTAAATTCCACAATGCAATGATAATAGCTGAATATAATTCATTATGCGTAATGCTTTGAACAATAGCCATAATGATTATACCTGGAGAAACAGCAAAAAATATAACGAAAAGCTTTATAAAAATTTGCATAACCTTGCTGTGCACACTACTAAAAAGACGACGCGATACTATATCTGAGTACACATACATTGCTCCATATAATGTATAACTCACCATGCAAATTAAAACTACAGGAATGCTGGTTTCATATATAAAATAAGCCACTATAAACAGCAGTACACCATCAAGCAAATTCTTAATGTTTTCGGCAAGAGTAGTGTACAAAAGTTTTTTTCCATTTGATTCAGGTATAAGAAAAATATATGGCTTTTCAAGCTCTAATGGCCATTTGCCTTGCACTACAAAGAAAAATAACATATAGGCACTAAAAAACAGAGTAATAAAGATGCTTGATGCTTCCTCAGGCATGAAAAATTTAAAACCAATACTGAACAGTACAACAAAAAGAGTTGTTCTATCAAAAAATAGGAAAATGCTTGTTTTTCTATACTCTAACATAATTTTTTCAAAAATAGCCCTTGCACCATATGAAGAAAATCCACCTTTGACTTTTCGAACCTTTCTTTTTTGCAAGCTGATGTCTCGTCCTTCACGCTTTGCCTTTATCTTCGACTCTTGAGCCTCTGTTGCTGCAAGGACATCCTCGTAGAAATCTAAATTGAATCTATATAGGATTGCAAAAAAAGCTCCGATCATAGCAAAAAGAATTAATATGGCTATAAAGAATTTATAATCTATACCATAAACTGACGCCATTGCAATAGTTCGCACTTGCCCTAAAATCGGAATAAAAGAGAATAGCTTTGAATTAAAAAATGAGATAACGGCTTGCAATAATGATTCCTTGCCTATCAATGATATTAATACTAATAATACTAGCACAACAGCTAATGCATCAATAACTCGTTTTGCTATATCTCTATTTGAAGGGCTCTTGGTCGAAAAGGTATAAATCAACATCCCCATAATGGGAATGAAAAGAGTGTAAAACAAAGCAGCAATAAGAATTGATAGCACTCCATAATCTGCTAGTAAAAAGTGATTTTTTATATTTGGAATCTGAAATAGCATAAGTAAAACCACAAGTAAAGAAGACCCTATATTTCTAATGAAGCCAAATAGCAAAACCTTGCTTGTCTTTACCGGGGAAGTAAAAATATAATTAACATCAGAAAAACGGAAATAACTGCTTCCTTTTTCTATTCCTTGCCGCAGCCCCATATACATTGCGACTGAAAGAAGAGCAGTAAGTATAGCAACAAATATTTCGTTAGATGCACTTCTTATCGAACCCGAAGGCATTATCAGCACTATGATTAAAAAACCCACCATCAAAATACCAATAAAAATATACCCAATAAGCGCAAGAGGTTTTTTCGATAAATCGCGTATTATATTTTTTAATTGTTTTCGTATAATATAGAATAATGAACTCATGATACGATGGCTCCTTCAGTATGATTAAAGAACACATCTTCAAGGCTTTCGGACTTTTCTTCTAGTTCTTCTCGAGTTGTTGATAAAACAACCTTGCCCTTATTCATTATAAGAACCTTATCCCAAACCTCTTCAATGCTATCGATAATATGAGTACTGATTAACACTGCGCAGCCTTGGTTTTTCAGCTCTGTAAAGGTTTTTTTAAGCTCTTTTATTGCCTTTGGGTCAAGACCCATCATGGGTTCATCAAGCATTATCATTTTTGGACTTATTATTAATGCACAGCATATACTAAGCTTCTGCTGCATACCCTTTGATAGCTCCTTGCCCAATTTATCTGCTTTATCTGCAAGATCAAAGCGTTTGAGAAGATGCTCGGCTTTTTCTCTCCAGTCATCATCAAGTCTGTATGCCCGAGCTATGAATTCAATGTGCTCAAAAACCGTTAAGTAATCATAAACTGCAGCAGTTTCAGGAACATATCCAAACACTTTCTTTGCTTCAACACTCTTATTTGGCATATCATCCACAATAATCTGTCCGTCAAATCGTAATAAACCTGCTATGGATTTTATGGTTGTGCTTTTACCTGCCCCATTAGGTCCTAGTAATACTGCAATCTCGCCATTTCCTACTTCAAAGCTTATATTGTCAACTGCTAGGATATTGCTAAACTTTTTTGATAAACCTTTAACTTGAAGCATTATTTCGCTTCCTTTCCCACCAATAATTAGAACACTTAATAGTATATAATACAGCTACCTGTCTATCAAGGAACTTGTTGTGACAAGGGGACGGGGTTGTTGTCATCTATTGCCTTGCGACTATCCAAAAGTTGAGGGGGTAACAACAACCCCGTCCCCTTGTCACCCGTCCCCTTGTCACCCTTCCCTTGTCACCCTTCGATGCACAATGAAAACAGGCTTTGTTAGTCTTCTCGGTTAGGTGGGGCCTAACGTCCGCAACACTTTTTATACTTTTTGCCACTACCGCAAGGGCAGGGTTCGTTTCTACCTACCTTTTCAACCTTAATATGACTGTCTTTATGTAGCTTTAATTTAATATCCCTTTTTCTCTCATCTGTAAATATGTCATCCCACTGAGGCAATGTATACAGCCACTCTGCCTTAACCTTCATCATATTATAATAAAGCTTTTCATAGTCAATCTCTATATTAATTTGGCTATCCTCTGCTAATTTATCAAGGTTAATTTCCTCTGTAAGGCTTTCACTTATTCCATCAAGAAACCCTGTAAATGTCACTGTATCCATTGAATACTTTTCGGATAATTCCCTAATGGTGCCTGCTAAAAATCTCTCTTCATTTTCTAAAATTTGCTCATATGCTGTTGTTTCAAGGCTTAAGTACGATTGAAAGAAACTGTCATACGTACCAGTGCCTTGACTTTCTTCCATTTTGTCTAACCATTCTTGATATAAACCCATATTCATTCTCCTTATCATATGTTATTCAAAACATTGTTCTTCGTAATGACCTTTTATGTTGAGCCTTTTGTAAATTGCCCTACATTCTTTCAGGCGCATCTATACTTAATAAATCCAATACATTTTTTATCACTATTTTAGTACAGTACACAAGAAATAGCCTTGCTTGTAACAGATCCTCTTGTTCGCCTCTTACTCTGCAAGCATTATAAAAGCTATGAAAATCTGCTGCCACATTCATTACATAATGGGTCAAGCGGCTCGGTTCAAAGGTTTGCGCAGATAAAATAATTTCCTCTGGATATTCTGCTAACCTTTTAATTAAATTCAACTCCTCGGACTGCGTCAATAAAGTGAGATTTATTTTGTCAGAGGGAATTCTTTCTATATTTTCTTCCTTTAGTCTTTTTATAATATTGCAAATCCTTGCATGGGCATATTGGACATAAAAAACAGGGTTGTTGTTTGATTGCTCAACGGCTAAATCCATATCAAAATCAAGGTGGCTGCCAGAGGTTTTCATATTAAAGAAAAACCTTGCGGCGTCAACGCCAACTTCATCTAAAAGATCTTCTAATGATATAGCTCGTCCCGATCTCTTTCCCATTCGCTTTATTTCACCATTTTGATAAAGGTTAACAAGCTGGAACAATACAATATGAAGCCTGTCCTTTGAAACCCCTATAGCCTCCATGGCTGTCTTCATCCTTGCCACATGGCCGTGGTGGTCTGCACCCCATAGATTGATAACAATGTCAAATCCTCTTTTTATAAACTTGTTCCTATGATATGCTATGTCGGCGGCCATATAGGTAGGAAAACCATTTTGCCTTATCAAAACCTCATCCTTTTCAAGACCACCTTTTTCACCATCAAGCCAAATTGCACCCTCTTTTTCAACTAAATAACCACGTTCTTTCAATATATTCATTGTTTCATCTATTTCATTAGCATAAAGCGTGCTTTCTTTAAACCAGCAATCATAATGAATACCATACCTAGCCAATGCACTGTGGATTTGTTTAAGATTCTTTGGAAGTGCGTAATCAATAAGAGCCTTCCGCCTTTCCTCAGAGGATTTTTCTAAAAGCACAGAACCATACTCAATTATATATGCTTTAGCATGCTCTATTATATCCGCCCCTTGATAGCCATCTTCGGGAAATTCAACACTGTTTTCTCCATTTAGCTGCTGCAAGTATCTTGCTTCCAAGGAAGCTCCAAATCTCTCCATCTGGTTGCCTGCATCATTTACGTAAAATTCTCTTGTTACTTCATGCCCAGACTTTTCAAGTACACTTGCAATACAATCTCCAAGAGCGCCTCCACGAGCATTACCCATATGCAAAGGACCTGTCGGATTTGCACTTACAAACTCCACCATTACCTTAGAGCCCTTGCCAATATTTACTTCGCCATAATGCTCTTTTCTTTCATCGATAAGGTTTAACGTCTCGTATAGCCATTCATTGTCCAAATAAAAATTAATAAATCCAGGGCCTGCAACATCAACCTTATTAATAAATGTACCCTCTGTATTTATGTTCTGCACAATTATTTCAGCTATCTGTCTAGGAGCCTTTTTCACCTGCTTTACAATTTGCATTGCAATATTGGTTGAAAAATCGCCAAACGTCGCTTCTCTAGGCTTTTCGATCATAATTTCCGGCAGCTCAATCTCAACAAGTTGTTCGTTTTTTTCTGCCACATCCATGGCGTTTTTTACTACCATCTCTATTTGCTGATTAATTTTCTCATAAATACTGTACATTTAACCCATCCTTTTCGAGTGTTTTACGACGTTACATATTTTGTGTATCGCTGTACATCGCAAAAACCTTTTTTACTTACATTATTGAACCTTTAAATCAAAGGTAGTATAACTGGCTACCTGGTTGTTTACCTCTATAACATATTCAACATTAATATGCCCGCCTAAATCGTCCAGATCAACGGACAAATTTTGAGCCATAATACCAATCTCAAAGGTTCCATGCTCAGTATTATATTCTGATACATGCCTACGTCCTTTTTCAAAAACCATTAAGCTACTTACGCTTCCAAAACGAATAAGCGTTACAGAATTAGGCTCTATTTTAAATGTTGTGGTTGTTCCTTCCATCCCTGTTAGATTGCTTTCATCATAAGATATATAATAATTATCTTCTTCTTTATAAAAAGAACCTTCGGTAACGAAGTTATAAATATCTGCATCTTTATCAGGATGCTCCTGTTTGCTGTCAACAGTAATCATTACTTCTTTTTTCAATATCTATCCCACTTTCAAAAAATGTTTTATACCTCTAAGGGATATTATATATCACATTTACCACCCAATTTACAAGTAAAAAATGATAAATCTCATGTTAAATATCGTAGTAGAGTTATTTTGCATTATATCACTATCCAACCAAAGCGTATATTAAGTCATATCTTGTGGTGTCGTTGTTTTGATTTACAGCCCTATCCATCCAAAGCTTATATTAAATAATATCTCGAAGTGTCATTGTTTTGCCGTTTAGGCGTATCTCATAGTATGGTTATTTCTCCTTATAGCTATATCCATCTAAATCCACTCTTGTGATATTACTTATTTCTTTTCCAAGTATCATTTCACCTAATGTTTTAAACTTTTCCACACTATCACTGGTATAGTATTGGTATTTAGCCCTATTGCTTGTACCCTCAAGGTTTTTTTCATGCAGAAGCCCCCTTAATGTAACCGACAGCTCCTTAGCAGAATTTACAAGCACAACGCCCTCACCCATAACCTCTTGTATGGTATTTATAAGCATTGGATAATGGGTACAGCCCAATACAAGTGTATCTATTACTTCTTGTTTTAATTCTTTTAAATATTCTTCTGCCACCATCCTGGCAATATCATTTTCCCACCAGCCCTCTTCGGCAAGATTTACAAAAAGCGGGCATGCCTTGGAAAAAATTTGCACATCGGAATTCAAGCTTTTTATTGCATTGACGTAGACACCACTTTGTGTGGTTGCAGTGGTTGCTATAATACCTATTCTGCCTTGCTTTGTTTTCTTCAATGCACTCTTAGCACCAGGGTTTATAACCTCAACAACTGGAACATTATTATCAGAGATTAACTCGGGCAAAGCAACAGCACTAACTGTATTACAAGCAACTACAACAAGCTTAACATCCATAGAAAGTAAAAATGCTAAATCCTGCTTTGTATATTTAATAACTGTTTGCTTTGATTTTGTACCATATGGCGTTCTACCGTCATCCCCAAAGTAAATAATGCTTTCATTGGGAAGCTGCTTCATAATTTCCTTTACAACCGTTAGTCCGCCTAAACCGGAGTCAAAAACCCCTATTGGCCTATTATCCATTATAATTTCCTTTCATATCAGCAAGAGTGTACATAACTGCTGCAACACCCCGCCAGTTATTGTTACAGTTCACACTCGCACATACCTTAGCTGTCATTCAAGGGTATCCGTGCGGATGATTGTCATTCCGAGCTTGCCGAGGAA
>DASRMZ010000374.1:0-2622 GCA_035647675.1 Thermoclostridium sp.
TCAAGCCATGACCTCACTGGAAAGCAGTGTAGTAGATTACGTGTAATCGACGTCAAAAAATAAAATAGCGGAAAGGTTTCACGCTTGCGATATAAGGTGAAACAAGCAGTATTAGTAGGTTAATTCTCGAAAATTCTGGGCGAACATAAACGCAAGCCTTGAAGAAAGGCAACAACAAAAAATGAAAAGAAAAGGATACATATTAGAACAGATAGCAGAAATAGACAACTTGCGAGAAGCGGACAGGTTGGCTCAATATGGCAAAGACAATAGGGCTATAAGAAGGCACAACATGAAGGCAGAAGAGAATTTATTTAAGCTGCAAAACATGATCCTGGATTTAGATTTTCCTGAACCGAAATACAAGACATTGACATTTAAAAGTGATGGAGGAAAAATACGCAACATAGTTGTGCAGACGTATTTTCCTTGGAGAATATTGCATCATGCTATAATGTTGGTAATAGAGCCAGACTTTGAAAAGAGTTATATATATGACACAAGTGCCTGTATTAAAGGTAGAGGTACTCACTTTGGGGTTCAACGAATAAAGTCATTTTTTAGAAGGCATAAAAATAAAAAATGGTTTGTGCAAACTGATTTAAAAAAGTTCTATGAAAGCATACCTCATGAGATTATTGTTAATGCATTAAGGAGGAAGTACAAGGATGAGAGATTTATAAAACTATTTAAAGTAGCTATCCTCACCTTTGTATCATCCCCTGAAATTATTAAAGAATTAAAAGATGAAAAGAAAAAGAGGAATACCAATAGGCTCTTACATGAGTCAGCCGATTGGGAATTTTATTCTAACAATTTTAGACCATCATATAAAGGAAAAGTTAAAGGTTAAATGCTATCACAGACACTGTGATGATGCAGTGTTTTTAGTTAAAAGTAAAGCAGAAGCAAGACATTTAATAAAGGAAATAGATAAAGAATATGCAAAGATGGGCTTAGTTGTAAAAGCGAATAGCTTCATTGCACCAATACAAAGGAAAGTATATGGCAAAAAGAAAAGGAAAAGACAGAGAGGTGGGAAGAAAAATAGATTACCTCGGGTATCAATTTGATTTTGATAAAACTCTTTTAAGAAAAAGGACTAAGAAAAAATTTGCAAGGAAACAAAATAAAATAAAAAGTAGAAAACGAAGAAAAGAAATTATGGCTAGTTATTGGGGACAATGCATACACGGTGACTGCCGTAATCTTTGGAATAAATTAACTGATAATTATATGGGATTCGCAAAGAAAGGAATAGGGTTGAAACAGACTACAAAAGATGGGAAAAGATACTTTGATGTGCAAAGCAAGCCTATCTCTATGTTGCTTAACAAGAAGCTAACCATACACGATTTTGAATCGGGTATAGTTGTTAAGAGTGCCTATGAAGGCAGTGATAAGAAGAGATATGTTGTGTTAGCAAGCATGGATGGGACGAAGTTTAAATTTATTACATCATCATTTTTTATAGCATCAATATTAGAAGAGTCTCGATGCGAAGAGGAAAAAGGTACTAAAATATTCCCAGTTGAAAATGTATCAATTGAAAGAGTTCAGCTTTCAGGAAGAAGTTATTCATATAAATTTACAAAATACAAATAATCATGACAAATTACAGAGTTTATACAGGCGAGTTGCCAAGTTTTGAAATAATTCAAAGTGGTGGTATTTATCAGATAATGTTCAACTTCATAGATGTAGAACATGTAGATGAAGAAGGAAATGCAAGCAGTGAGAAACATTGCAAGTGCGACGTTATCGAGGTGGAAGTATTAGACTACTCTACAATTGTTGCTTCAATAGTAAGGTCTAAGTACAGCCAAGACGATGTTGAAGCAATTCTATCTAACTACCAACTTTGCAAGGATGGTGAAGCTGAAACAAAGTATGAAGAGTACACAGACAAGTACAATGCTTATCAAGATTACAGGGTTTATGCTAAATCGATTGCTAGGGATGTTTTAAATAAATAAGACTATGAACTTACAAGCAAGCATAACAATACCACGGCGACCAAGAGATGGTGAGACAGGAGACGGCATAGTTACGGTAGTCATAAGCTATGCTAAAAGCGAAAGTGGTACAGTGCCTCCTGAAACAGGATGGTCTTCAACCTTACCAACACCTACGCAGGGATGGTATTTGTGGACAAGAACTGTAACGAAGTATAGAGTAAGACCCGACACTACAACCTATTCTGTTTCAAGATATGCAAAGGATGGTGAACCAGGTGGCAATGGTTTGCCTGGTCAAATACCAGTCAAAAAGGAGTGGGTAGCAGGCGATACACATCGTAATAACTACACGGTCATTGACTACCTTTATGTAAGAGGTGCTACCAAAGGACTTTCATATTGGTATAAGCCACTAAGTACCATAAATGGAGCAGAAGCACCCCCAGAAGGGGGAGCTAGCAGGGTTGGCTATAAAAGAATAGACAGCAGTGATGAACTTGCTGTAGATGTGCTGTTGGCAGAAGAGGCTAATGTGGCAGGGTTTATCTTTAAAGGTGGTCAACTTATTTCGGTGCGTGGAACGGTAGGTGGAGTGGATGCAGATTATAGTGGTCAGGCAAACTTTATTCCTAATCTTATACTGGATGGGACGGAAGGTGATGTT
>DASRMZ010000375.1:0-3145 GCA_035647675.1 Thermoclostridium sp.
ATGGAGCGCTATCGTTAAAATTACCCCTAAGGGTAGTATTAACTGCTGAGTGTTCTGTCAGCAGTTTTTTGTTTTTTATAACTGACTCTAGGTTTTGAAAATATGTTTAGAACGTTACTTGTGGTAAGAATTATGAAAAATGTGCTCTTGTGCTATTAAACTTCCACCTAGTAGCATTTAAAAAACTAATTAATATTTAATGTCACAAAGTTGTAAATCAACACAATATGTAGTATAAATATTTTGGAGGGGTTTTTATGAAAAAATACAAATTGGCAATTGTCGGCGTCACCGGAATGGTTGGTAGCACCTTTTTAACGGTGCTGGAACAAAGAAACCTTCCTATCAGTGAGCTATACTTTTTTGCTTCAAGTAGATCAGCGGGTAAAACTATTGAGTTTCAAGGCAAAGAATATATCGTTGAGGAATTAACTGAGCATTCTTTTGACAGAGGTATTGATATTGCTTTATTCTCAGCTGGTGGAAGCATAAGTAAAAAATTTGCACCAATAGCTGTTGAAAAGGGCTGTATTGTTGTAGACAACAGTAGTGCATGGAGAATGGCTCCAACCGTACCTCTTGTTATTCCTGAAGTTAATCCTGAAGACATAAAAAAGCACAAAGGGATTATTGCTAATCCAAATTGTTCAACAATTCAGGCGGTTGTTGCTTTAAAACCACTATACGATAAATACGGCATTAAAAGGGTGGTTTATTCGACATATCAATCGGTTTCAGGCGCAGGTATGGACGGTTTCAGTGATTTAGAAAATGGTATCAAGGGAGAGGCACCAAAAAAATTTCCCCATCCTATTGCTGGAAACTGCATACCACATATAGACGTATTTGAAGACAATGGATATACAAAAGAAGAAATAAAAATGATTGAGGAAACAAAAAAAATATTAGGAAACCAAAGCCTGCGTATAACTGCCACTACAGTCAGGGTACCTGTGTTTAATTCGCACAGTGAATCAATTAATGTCGAGCTTGAGAAACCTTTTGAGATTGAAGAGCTTAAAAACACTCTTAAGCAGGCTCCCGGCATTGTTGTGCAAGACGAGCCGAACAACAGCATCTACCCTATGCCAATAACAGCAACTGGAAAAGACGAAGTATTTGTTGGAAGAATACGTAGAGATGAGAGTATTGAAAGCGGTGTAAATCTATGGGTTGTATCAGATAACATCCGTAAGGGTGCAGCTACTAATACAATTCAGATTGCCCAAAAGCTTATTGAATATCTCGATAAGGAGTGATTATTTTGAAAGAAAATATTTTTGAGGGGTCATGTGTAGCCTTGGTTACACCTTTTACCGATGATGGTATCGACTACAATAAACTTGAAGAATTAATTGAATGGCAAATCAATGAAGGAACAGATTCTATTCTAATATGCGGAACTACAGGTGAAGCATCAACAATGCCTGATAAAGAGCATAAAGATGTTATCAATTTTGCTGTGCAAAAAATTGCCGGAAGAGTCCATATGATGGCAGGGACGGGAAGCAATGATACGAGGCATGCAATTGAGCTTAGCAAGTATGCTGAATCTGTAGGTGTTGACTCTATCCTTACAGTAACACCTTACTACAACAAAACTACACAAGAAGGGCTGTATCGGCATTTTAAGGCCATTGCTGACTCCATAAAGATTCCAGTTGTCCTTTATAATGTTCCATCAAGAACAAACCTAAACATCAATCCAGATACTTTAAAGCGCCTATCTGCAATCCCTAACATAGTTGCAGTTAAGGAATGTAACTTAAATCAGGTTGCTGAAACAAGGTTACTATGTGGAGACGATCTCACTATTTTTTCAGGTGAGGATGGAAATGTTGTATCATTGATGGCTTTAGGTGGAAAAGGAGTTATTTCCGTTATAGCCAACATAATTCCTTCTGATATTCATAAAATGGTCAAGTTATTTCAAGAAGGTAACTTGAAAGAAAGTAGTCAGATGCAAATTGATATTGCTAATCTTGTAAATGCACTATTTTGTGAGGTAAATCCCATTCCTGTTAAAGCAGCTATGAATTTAATGGGTATGAACATTGGTCAATGCCGTATGCCATTAGTCGAAATTAGTGACAAGGGATTAAAGATACTACAAACTGCGCTAACTGAATACGGTTTAATTTAGTAGTCATTATCAAAAACGAACAGATGAAAGGATGCATGTAAATGGTAAGAATATTATTAAGCGGCTGTAATGGAAAAATGGGTCAAGTAATAACGGCTGCTGCACATTACAGAGAAGATGTAAAAATTGTTGCAGGTTTCGATATAAATGATTCACAAGAAAATGATTATCCTGTTTTTTCACAATTTAACCAGTGTAATGTACCAGTGGACGTTATTGTAGACTTCTCTCACCCTGCGGCGCTTAAGAGCGTTCTAGATTATGCTGTATCCAAAGGTATACCACTTATTGTTGCAACTACGGGTCTATCCGATGAGCAGGTTGTAGAAATCAAAAAAAATACACAGCAAATACCTATTTTATATTCTGCTAATATGTCTTTGGGTGTAAATTTGCTTCTAGAGCTTGTAAAAAAAGCAACAAAGCTTTTATACACAAACTTTGACATAGAAATAGTTGAAAAACATCATAATCAGAAAATAGATGCTCCTAGTGGTACTGCTCTTGCTCTTGCAAATGCAATAAATCAAAGCTTACCCGAAAAATATAAATATGTTTACGATAGACATACATGTCGAGTTAAACGAAGCAAAGACGAAATAGGTATGCATTCTATTCGAGGTGGCAATATAGCAGGTGATCATACTGTAATATTTGCAGGTAATGATGAGATTATTGAGTTAAGACATACTGCCAATAGCAAAGAGGTTTTTGGTGTTGGTGCCTTGAAAGCAGCAGTTTTTCTCTATGATAAGAAACCAGGATTTTACACTATGCAAGATTTGCTAAATATCTAATTGATCAAATAAAGGCTTTTTGCGATGTAACCATGTAAATATTGACAGTACAATATTTGGTGATAAACGCTCATGCACAACCACAACATGTTGTACAGCAGTACGCAAAATAGAAATCATAACAAAATGCAAAATAATTTAAGGGGTGGCTTGCCACCCCTTTTTGAATTGCTTTATAGAAAACAATATATTACTGTTATTATAT
>DASRMZ010000376.1:0-2779 GCA_035647675.1 Thermoclostridium sp.
TTACAATATCCCCCTCGTATATCTCTACATAGTCTTTATCTTTTAGTCCTGTGAATTGCATCGCAATGCAGCCACATTCAATCAAGCCTTCAAATACTCCATTTAAGTCATTAGCAAACAATAATGAAATTTCAGTATGCATTTTCTTTTCCGATGTGTCCCATGCTCTAAATTTAACTTCTCTCATTTTTATCCTCCTTGCGTGGTTTGAAGTATTCGCAATCCTCTATATCCGTTAGCACAATAGAGTTTAGACCCCTGCATATATGAGCTGTCCATTTGCTATAATTTTTGGCTAACTCACAGTTTTTACAACAATTTCTAACTTCTCTCATTTTTCTTCCTCCCAATCCATCCTCTGCCCACACTCTGGGCAAAAACTATACATAAGGTCTAGATCTTCGTCTGGTACACCCCATCCAACCTCATAATTATCATTAGGACATCTACAAGATATTTCTTCTGTTCCAATTATCTTTACTGGCTTCTTTTCCCTATCTCTATTTGCTAACTCTGTGTAATAATCATTCATTTTGTTCCTCCCACCATTCACAACTATAATCTTCCTCTACAGGATATGTGCAATATTCACTGTCTCCATTTACGCAATGCTCTTCATGGTACCAATCACAATATTTGCATGTTATATTCATTGTTCTTCCTCCATATAGCTTTTTGCTTTCTCTAGCTCCTCTATTACTGCATTTATACTTTCTCTTTTTGTAAAAGTCATTACTACCGGATAATCATCAAGGGAAACATATCCAGTCACTATTGAGCTTCCACGACCAATCTTTCTAGGTTCTTGATTGTCAAATACTACAAACACACTTTCAGTTTCTTCTTCAACCACTGTATGGCCACTTGCTATCCCAATATCTCCAGTTCCAAATTCTAACCTTGTTTGATTGTCATCTTTAATTATCATTCTTCCACTCTCCATTCCCCTTCGTTGTGTACATCTTCGGAATATTTACATTCGTAACAATTTCCAATGCAATCATTCTCGCCATCTGTATTAGACACTACATCGTCACACCACATAAAATATTTATCACACCAAACACCATAAGGATAATATTTACTCATTCTCTTCCTCCTTATATGGCTCTGGTAGTGGTTGCCATGCTAAAACTTCTCCACTGTCTGCCCATAATTGCCATTCGTCATCACAATATTCTGTTGCTGTTACAAACCCGTCGTCGAAAGTCACTAGATACATTCCGTCTTGCTTTGGCAAGACTCTTTTTATTGGTATCCACCCATCACTTGATTTAGGACTTTGCTTTTTCAAATTCTTTAAAAGTTCTTTCCTGTCTTTTTCTCCCTCTGCAAAAATCTTTTTAACTATTTCTATTCCTTTGTCTATACCTTTTATTTCAAGCCTTGCTTCTTTCCTTATTAGCGAACCTCTACCACCTGTTAAGGCTTTTTCTTGTAATTCAGTTTTTGCTTCTAGCAACTGTGCAATTATTCTTATTTCGGTATCTGCTTTCATTCTTTCATTCCTTTCTCATCTACCTGTATGCCCATGCTTTAATGGTGTTTTTATCTATTTCCACATAATCAATAGCTTTTACATCAATTTCTAAGTTCCTTAGTGCAACTCTTGGTGAACCAATCCCTCCAAATAATTCAAGTATTTGTAGCACTGCCCACCTCCTTAAACAAAATCTTTCAGCTTCATCTGCTCTGCTTCTGGCAACACTAACATTTCTTCTTTGGCTCTCTTATAAAATGTCTTGTCTATCTCAAAACCGTAAAAATGTCTTTTTAGCTCCATACAAGCTCTGCCTGTTGAGCCACTTCCCGCACACGGATCAATTACAACATCACCTTCATCTGTAAATACTTCTATTAACTCTTTTAAAACCTTTACTGGCTTTTGAGTTGGGTGTATTTTTGGTATGTCTTTTCCGTCCCTTTCCCACTCAAACCAATTAAATATCATTTTGCCTGTACCTCTTATGTTTTTTCCATTCTCGTCAATCTTCCTGCCATTATTAAATTTCGGTAGCTTATCCCTGTATAAAACTACTGCGTGTTCCGTTGCTCCGACTATTCGCATATTTGCTTTTAAGACCTGTGCTGAATAATTTTTAATAAAGAATATTGGGTAGCTTTTCATAAACCCATGCTTCTTCCCATAGTCAATTACCATTTGCATTTGGTCGAATGCACAAAACACAATCATTGCAGGTGCTTGCCCCCTTTCCTTGGGTTCCTTTTTTAATAACCTACTGCAAAAGTGCATATATTCAGCTATGTTAAAATTGCTATCTGTGTGGAAGAATTGTTTTCCTGCCTTTTTGCTCTCTCCCTGCTTGTTATCCCCCCCTACATACCACTCTGTGCTACTTGCATATGCGTTTTTTCCTAGATTGTATGGTATATCTGCAATTACTAATTGAGCCCTCGGTATTCCGTACCTTTTAAAGTTTTGAAAGTTGTCATTATATAATTCTGTTTTAATTCTGTTTCGTCTCAAGTCTTATCCTCCTAACCTCTCTTGTGGCTTTGTATTGTCGCCACTCTTCAATTTGTTCTTCGCACCCTACCAAACATGTCACCTGGTCGTAAACAAGGCTTAAATCGGCTAATTTTTCTGGTAGCGTATTTCTGTAAATATCTAAAACTGCCTTATCGTCTTTGGAGTTTAGTAGTTTCGTGATTTCTTTAGTGACTTCGCTCATTTCTTCCACTAATTTTATTAGCTGGCGATATATTCCGTACTCCTCAGCTATGTATTTTACTTTATCTTGCATAATTCCCCCTTACA